>JAGTQA010000067.1 GCA_018396975.1 Candidatus Bathyarchaeota archaeon
CACGATGTTTATTCCAAACTGTAATAGAAAGCTGGTAAAAAGCCACTGGATGACTGCTGCTACAACAACATATAATATTATGTAAAGGACGACCTTTGTCATCGCCGCCGTCGCATTCTTTGCAACCTCAGACTCATTCATCTCTTCTTTCTGAGCTAATGAAGGCGCACTCATACTCTCTTTCCCTAAAAACAATCTATAACTATTTAAGTATTTAAGAATAATAATGAATATTGTCAATTTAATAGGCGGAGCTGTAATCACCTCTTCAGATTAGTGGGGTAGACAATGAATCTACTTTCTTAGGCTCCTTAGCAAAGTAGATTTTTCTTCACTTCTTAATTCCTCAATATATCGGAGTTCGCCCAATATTCTGCAGCCTTCCTCTAAATACACTTTTCTAGCATATACGTTTCTTGCAGTGACCCTTTCCTCCATTACTAGAGTATCTGCATAAATGTCTTCTATGTCGGCTCTCTAATATGCGCCTCTCCAGCTATAACTGGTCCGCGTATCCTACCATTTCTGCCTACTCGAATACTTCTAGCCTTTAAACCTTCTATGGTAATGATCTCACCGCCACATCGACGCTACCAACCTCTAGGTCTTTCCCCACACTTAGCTCCTTATATCTTAGTCCTTAAATGAGAGCGCAAAAGACGTCACAAAATGTTGCTCTCAAGACCGCTTCAAACAATTACCTTTATATCTTAGTCCTTAAGAATTAGTATGCGGTATTATTGTTGGGAGGAAGGTGCTGTTGAGCCACCGCCAGCGCCAAGTATATTAAGTTGCGCCAAGGTGGATGCTGCTAGGCTAAGAATAGGCTTTAGAGTTGATTTTAGTGGGAAGAAATTGGAAATGGTGATGTTTTATGGATGAAGAGGGGACTCTGGATTTTAAGCCAAAGATAAAGGATAAGACTTGGGACCCATCTAAGGAGATGATTTTGTTCAAGAAATGGCAGGAGGATGGAATCTACAGATTTGATGAAACTTCTAAGAGGGAAGTTTTTAGCATTGATACCCCACCCCCATACGTGAATACTCCGGTTCATATAGGGCAAGCATACACGTACGTCTGGATGGATATATTTGCGAGATACAAGCGTATGATGGGGTATAATGTGCTCTTCCCGATGGGCTTAGATAAGAATGGTTTGCCGATAGAAGTTCAGACAGAGAAGACGTTTGGTATAGTGATGCATGAAACCCCTAGGGAGGAGTTCATTGCAAAGTGTAAGCAGCTACTTCAGGAGAGTGGGGAAGCATCGCTAGAGACATTTAAGCGTTTAGGCTTAAGCTGCAACTCATGGGATTTAGAATATAAGGTTGGGGGCAGATATGAAACTGACGATCCGGAGTATAGGCGCCTAACACAGGAGACGTTTATAGAGTTCTGGAAGAGAGGCTTAATCTACGAGGATGAGAAGGTCACGAACTACTGTCCGGTCTGCCGCACAACAATATCGGATGCTGAGGTTGAGTATGAAGAAGAGGAGACCCTACTAAACTACATAAAGTTTAGGGTTCAGGAGACCGGTGAAGAGATACTTATAGCCACAACTAGGCCGGAACTGTTATGCTCATGCCGCATAATTCTCTTCAACCCATCTGATGAGCGCTACCAGCATCTTAAGGGGAAACATGCGATTGTCCCATTATATGAACATGTTGTCGAGATTATTCCACATCCTTACGCTAAGCCGGACTTCGGCTCAGGGCTGGTTATGATATGCAGCTTCGGCGATTATAGTGACGTTAGAATACTCAGGGAGCTCGATTTAAAGCCGATATTCGCCATAGATGAGAGGGGTATGATGAATGAGAATGCCGGGAAATATGCCGGCTTAAAAGTTGAGGAGGCTAGAAAGCGCATAATAGAGGACCTTAAGGCTGAGGGCTTACTCGTCAAGCAGGAGAGAATTATTCAGCGAAGACCAGTTTGCTGGAGGTCCAAGAACCCTATAGAGTTCGTCCCAATGAAGGAGTTCTACCTAAAGCAGGTTGAATTTAAGAAGGAGATACTTGAGTTAGCCGACCGAATGAGATTCTTCGCACCGGAGAGCAAGCAGATACTCATAGACTGGGTTAACTCGATTGATATAGACTGGGTTATTTCAAGGCGAAGATATTATGGAACAGAGATACCCCTATGGTATTGTAAGAGCTGCGGTTACATCTATGTGCCCGAGCCTGGAAGATACTATCAGCCCTGGAGAGAGCCTCCGCCAATCGATAGATGCCCAAACTGTGGTGGAAAAGAGTTCCGCGGTGAAGAGCGAACATTTGACACATGGTTTGACTCAGCGACCTCAGAAGTCTACATACTCGGCTACTTATGGAACAAAGAGTTCTTCATGAAGAACTTTCCATGCTCACTTAGACCGCAGGGGAAGGAGATTGTTAGGAACTGGCTGTACTTTGCTGTCTTAAAGTCCTTCCTGCTCTTTGGGAGAGAGCCCTTCAGAAATGTTTGGATACACATGCATGTTGTTGATGAGCAGGGCAGAAAGATGAGTAAGAGCGCTGGAAACGTCATTGACCCACAAGATGTTATAAGGATGTTTGGCAGCGAAGCCTTCAGAATATGGACTGCACTTGAGGGGAATATAACTAAAGGCGATATAAGATGTTCCTTTGAAAGGATAAAAGGAACATCAAAATTTCTGACAAAGCTATGGAATATTGCCCGCTTCATATCCTCGTTTCCGCAGGTAAGCGAGGACTATGAGCTCGCACCGCTCGATAGGATGATATTGGCCAAGCTTAATGAGCTAATAGGTGAGTGCCGTAAGGGCTATGAGGAGATGAATGCATTTCACGCTGGCACAGCCATAAGGACGTTCACATGGAATATATTTGCGGATCACTATCTTGAGGCCGTTAAGTCAAGGGCTTATAACCGGGATAAACTTTTTAATATTAGGCTCCAGCGAGGCGCATGGTATACGCTCCATAAGTGCTTAGAAATTATACTAAAGCTCCTAGCTCCAATATGTCCATTTATAACTGAGACGATATGGCTAGAGCTATACTCCAAGGAGAGTATACATATTCAGCGCTTCCCAGAGGAAAGGGAAGAGTGGAAGAACAGCATAGTCAATTTACTACCTAAGTTCATGGACTTTAATAATGCGATCTGGCAATACAAGAAGAGGAATAATATTGCTCTAAACCAAGAGCTAAAGGGTGTTGTCGTTTATGCACCAATGGACCTAAAACCATTTGAGGATGACTTAAAGGCCATGCATAAAATTGAGAATTTGGTCTTTGGTAAACCTGAGATTGAGGGAGTTGAAAAGGTTTCGGAGGAAGTCTTCATAGTAAAATGCTAGGTTTAGCCTAGAAAACTGCTTAGGGTTCTAGCTTTCCCCTCTTTTTTGCCGCTTATAACTATCTCTTTTCCTATCAGAACTCTCATTCCGTCAAAGGCCGCCTTTGTTAGCACTCCCGTCTTTTTCTCAATTAGCTCGGCCTCCCTTTCAGGGCCTCTAAGTATCATCTGCATGCCGAAGTGTGTTATTAGAGCCATTTCTGGACGGGTCTCCTCAATTATTCTTATGGCGTCGTCTGTAGTCATGTGTCCCTCCCAAGGCTGACCAGATGGTCTTAATACGGATAATATGAGAAGCCTTAACCCACTATAGAACTTTGATGCATCAGTGAAGTATTCTGAGTCAGGTATGTAGGCGAAGCTACCGAACTCTTTTGATTCGAAGCGGAATCCAACGGTGTCGGGGTCTGAGTGGACTGCTCTACATACAGTAACATTTAGTTCGTCAAGCTTGAAGGATTTGCCAACTGTTGCCTCAATAACTTTTTCCGGCATTGCCTGGTGGTATCTTGATATAGAGTTCTCGCATACTTCATTGCCTTTAAGGACGCTGCTTGCCGCCACTAAGACACCGCGCTTCTTAGTCGTTCCCTCACTCATGGCTTCTATGAGCGGCTCAGCATCGTTCGCATGGTCTAGATGCGAGTGTGAGACAAATATGGCTCTTATCTTCTGCGGGTCTAGACCCATCTCCAAAGAATATATAAGCGCCCCTGGTCCCGGATCAACATGTATATTAATTTTGTTCTGCTCCGAGATTATCCTTATTCCACCAGTTCTCCTTTTCTGGGTTATTGTTGCAAACCGCCCGCCACCAGTTCCGAGGAAAATTAGCTCAAGCATCACTTCTCCCGGCTCTAAATGACAATTTAAATTTTTAGTTAGCGATATAATTAAATTCTTTGTGTTCCTAAATTGAGGTTGCGGTGTTCATATATGAGAATTGTTATGAAAGTTGGCGGTTCAGTTTTAGCCTCACCGCCGAATCCGGAGTTAATTCGGAAATACGCTGATTTAATAGGGGATTTAAGAGCTAAAGGATACGAGATTGCCATTATAGTTGGTGGTGGTAGACTGGCTAGGGAGTTTATAGGTCTAGCACATGATTTGGGACTCTCTGAGAGGGAGCAGGATGAGCTGGCAATATCGGTCTCGAGGCTAATTGCTCAAGTATTAGCCATGAAAGTCGGCGGATATGATTGGAGAGATGTGCCCACAACTATCGAAGATGCTGCTAAGGTGCTGAATGAAAGGGGTATAGTGATCATGGGTGGTATTAAACCCGGCATGACGACAGATACCGTGGCGGCCCTACTAGCATCAGAGGTTAAGGCTAGCATCATTATTAAGGCGACTGATCAGGATGGTATATATACCAAGGACCCGCGCAAATATCCGGACGCTAAGAAAATAGATGAGTTGAGCTTCGATGATTTAGAGGGGTTATTAACTGAGAGCAGGCATAGGGCGGGAATACACCAGATAATCGATCCAGAAGCCGTTAAAATACTGAGGGAGAAACGCATAAAAATGATTGTTGTTAATGGCTTCAGACCCGAGAATATTCTTTTGGCCATCAACGGCGCGAGGATTGGAACAATAATTTGTTGAGACATCTCCTTTTCGCCTACAAGAACATTTGGAGAATTTTATCAGGGCTTTTTGATATTCTCTTTAGCAGTAACTTGATTTCTCATATCTTTCTCCCCTCTCCGCATTCACCACAACATGTTCCTAATAATTTTAGATCAGCCTCCCCAAATTATAGGAAAAAGTGATGGCGGGCCCGCTGGGATTTGAACCCAGGATCTCCGGCTCCGCAGGCCGACGTCCTAATCCTGACTAGACTACGGGCCCGGAACATTATTGGGATTTATGCATTAAATATTTCGGGACAAAAACTAATAAACGCTTTGTTAAGGGGAGCTTTTATATTCATGAAGAAACTAGATTATTTCTCGGTGTTTATATTGGGTGTTCAAATATCTCCTGAGGATTTGGCCGAGGCTGAGGATATTGACTTTATTGAGGAGAAGGAGGACTGGAATATTTATAAGTTGAGCGATGGCTCCATACTTAAGGTTAAACTTGTTTTAACAAGTGTTAAGAGACTTAAGAAGTGGAATCCTGATGGAACGCCAGTCTACGTAATTAACTCACAAAATATTGTGCGTGTCATTAACGTTCCTAAGGAGTTAAAGGCTAAGCCTAGGGGGCCAACCTTTAAGCCAACATAAAGCTGGAACTTTAAATTCCTAGGTCCTTTAATAGGTCGCTCACACAGTCCTTAATTGACTGTAGGAAGGGATGCCTAATTCTCTCCGGTTCAGAGAGTTTCTCTAACCTTTCTATTCGGAATGAGAGTGGTGGATGAGGATCCATTCCAAGCCAGTTTCCAATCCTACCAGAGGCTCTCTCCATCCACACCCGCCTATATCCTATCTTTCTTAGGGCGTTTGCTAAAGCATTCGGCTTTCCTAGAACTATAGCCGCTTCCAAATCGGCCCTTGCCTCGAAAAACTTTGCAATAAAATATATGATGCTTAGCGCAAAGAAGAAGTATAAGAGACCAAAGAAGAAGATTATGGGGAAGAAAGGTAGGAGAACATATACTCTAAACAGGTACTCGGCTGATGTTATGGCGAATAGAGCAAGCGGATCCCTACTTTTAACATGGCTTATTTCATGACCCACAACAGCAAATATCTCCTCCTCATCTAATTGAATAAGCAAGCCAGTTGTTATTAGGACAAGGCTAAATCTGGGAGCGGGTCCTGTAGCGGCGGCGTTAGGAACTATGATGTTCGCTATCCTAATTTTTGGAATGGGCATGTTAAATTGTTTAGAGGCCCTTTTTACAATCTCATAAACATTAATGCTTTTTATTAGGAGGTTTTCCGGTCTAATATTTATGCCATGCTCGTGAAAAACCTCCTGAACAGTTTGGGTGTCGATGCTCTTTCCGAGCGCCAAGGTTCTATTATAAATATCCCTTTTGATTTGGAGAAGGCGCTCCCTAGGATAGTTTTGCCTAATAAATTCGAGGTCTTCTGGGGGAATGTGATATTGGAGTATGTGAACTTGGGGTGAATCTGCGGTAATGGACCAGTCGCCCATTCGCATTATAATCTTGTCAGCAAATAGAACTAGAATGAATTGTGATAATATGAGGATTATGGGCGCATACTGCGGCCCAGCAATTACAAAAACTACATAACTGAAGGTTATGAAGATGATAAACAATAATAACATATTACCAGTAAAAATCTGACTTAAAATTTTCTTTCTCTGTGTGAGTTTCTTCTCGCTTACAATCTCCTTACTCGGAACCCAGGCAAAATAAAGTGTTGTTCTTCTGAGCTCGTCTTCATACATTTGGGTTACAATTATTAAGTCCTCTTTAATCTTGCTTAAAATATTACGAGGTGTATAGGCACTAGGTCTCATTCTAACTTCAATGGGATTTCCGGCAGTGACCTCGACATCAACATACCATAGGCCGTTAGGATCTAGAAATGTAAACGCTAGGGTCTCCCTACCGTCCAGAATCCAGCGTCTAACATTTGCGAAGTTCCGATAAAATGGAACTATATACCTCTGATATATGAAGAGAAGCAGACTATTATAGTATGCTGGTGCCACCTCAGTTTCTATTTTAAAAGTTTGTTCCTCTAGGATCTCCATTTCCATATCATTCCACGACGAATCTATTAATATAAAAAGGGGACTTACTATTAAGCATATTCCTAAGCCTAAATTGTGGTTCCACAAAAATTTGAGCGCTGAGTTTTTAAGCTTTTGCAATAATGCTTTTATAGGGTAAAAACTATTTTTGGTAATAGCGTGGTTCGGCGGATAGACCTATGGAACCCAGCAAAAAACCATTAAATGTGCTAATAAAACAGATGAACTCCTATATTGGTGTTACATTGAAAAATAATGTTGAGTATAGGGGAACAATGATACACTGTGATAGCTACATGAACATAATACTTGACAGCGCCTCAGAATACAACGATAACCAGCTTGTTGCAAATTATGGTAAAGTTCTGGTTAGGGGGAACAATATACTTTATATAACGCTGAATGCCTCGCCGAAGAAGGAGCAGCAATAGTCGCACTACAATTAATCAAGAAACGACATCAAGAAATTCTATCTATTAAGTATAGTAGTGGATATAATTGTGGGGGTTTCAGAGTTTAAAAGGTTAAGTTCGAGAGGGAATAATATACTATTTCTCCCCTCCTGTTTATAACGGCCAATATTAGGGTTTTTTTCAGATTCTGCGCGTGCTTTAATATATGGGTTAGGTCTTCTATGGAGAGAGACATGCCCTCATATACGCCATAAACAAGATAGTCTGCCGAATCCTTACTATACTCTCCCCTCTCATAGAGACGGAAATCTGCCCCCAGCCCGAATCCTTCCCGAACAACGTAGCCTCTACTCCTTAAATCACGATAAATTAGATATTTAATCCAAGCGTTCTTCTCGATGCTCTCATATTTCTTGAGCAGATCATTAAAGTCGATGGATTTACCAGTTTTCTCATCATTAATGTTAATTAGTCCCTTGGCGCGTAAGTACATGGCCTCATAAAATGATAGTAAGAGTCCCTCATTTTTTTGCACACCATATCCTCTTGTACTCAACCTCTCAATGTCTTCGGAGGATTTTACTAGGACACCTTCATCTCTGAGTACGGCCTCTATAACCTTTTTACTTGTTTCACTATTCTTTCTCGCTTCTCTCTCAGATGGAGTCTTAACTGGCTCCAAAGTTAATTCGTCCCTCCCTGACAATTCTTTCAAAATCATCTTTGCTTAAAATTCCTTTCTCACATATTATTGCGCTAACATACTTTATTGGCGTTATGTCAAAGGCTGGATTTAGCACACTTACACCTGCAGGGGCTATTCTAATGGATTTTATATACGTTACTTCCTCAGCTCCTCTCTCCTCTATAATCACATTTTTTGAGGTTGAATGGAAATCGAATGTGGATAATGGGGCTGCAACATAGAATGGTATGTTATGTTCATGTGCCAGAACGGCGATGCTATAGGTGCCTATCTTATTTATCACCGCATCCTGAACTATTCTATCAGCGCCTACAAACACCTTATCCACTAACCCCCTAGACATGACGTAGCCGACCATGTTATCGGTTATTAATGTTACTGGTATTCCATCGCGCATCAATTCATAAGCAGTTAGCCTAGCACCCTGAAGTAGGGGCCTAGTCTCGGTAGCTATTACCTTAATGTGCTTTCCCTCTTCCCATGCAAAGCGTACAGCAGCTAACGCCGTTCCATAATCTACAGTAGCCAGTCTTCCGGCATTACAGTGCGTTAGTATAGTGTCACCATCTAATATTAGCTTCGATCCATACTCACCAATCTTCCGATTAACTATTACATCCTCCTCAGCTATGCGCTTAGCCTCCTCAATAATTAAATTTTTTAGAGCATCTACATCGCCCACCGCGCTTCTAGCCTTACTCAGGATGCGCTCAATTGCCCAGAAGAGGTTAACGGCAGTCGGCCTTGTCCTTCTAAGCATATCAGCTGACTGCTCAATTTCCCTCAAGAGATCATCTCTATTTCTCGCCTTCGAGTAATAAGCTGTTAAGGCTAGACCGTATGCTGCGGCAGCACCTATCAATGGAGCCCCCCTAATTTTCATTCTTTTAATAGCCTCTGCAACCTCGTGGCATCCCCTCATTTCAATCCAATCTTCTCGGTCTGGAAGCATTGTTTGGTCGATTGTAACTACGACACCGTCTCTCCACTCAATCGTCCTCATAACTCATATCCCAATCAATCTTATCTCTACTCCAGAAATATTATTTTTGGCAAATACTTCAAAAGTAAACTAATTTCAATTAACTATCTTGGCCTTTAAAGGCCGAGACCTAATTTCCACCGGTAGAAAATTATTTCAAAGATTATGAACACCATAATTATTAGTGCTATACCAATCCATATTAGTAGATGTGCCCGGCTAGGATTACGTCTATATCTGCTGCTTCGGTATATCAGTATTAAGCCTAACGTGCCTAAAGCATAAAAAATCATAACGACTAGACTCTCGCCAACCAACTGCTCGTGTAGACGACGGGGATAAAAAAGTTGAAGGCCCCACGCAATATTTGGTTGGATGGCGATATTATATATCCCTCCACTGAAGAGAAATATTGCTATGACTACTAAAGCTATTGCCATAATATGCCGTGGTGGGCGATAACTCAATATCCTGTTGATTGCTCTCCAAACGGAATTGATTATTGAAGGTACTTTTCTGCCCATTCTAAACAGCCATCTCCGCGTTAACTATTGTACCAAAGGATTAAAAATTTAAGTGTTACTCCCATTCAGTATTTCCTTACCGCTTAAATCCTACGCGTGAAATAGCGTGAAGATCGTTAGGAAGCTTTAAATGTCCTATCCACTTTTAATTCTATGTTTAGTAGGGTGTGGGGCATGCCGCAGCAAGTGCTATGCGATGAGTGTGGAGAGGTTCTCTATCAGGGTAGTGATCTAAAGTCCCCAGAAGAGATACATCTTATGTATAATGGGAAATGCCCCAAATGTGGCAGAAAACTCTCGTTAATCCCTCAGAAAATTAAGGTTCTGCCAGTGGGGAGCGCGTCTAGAGGATATGACGGTTCAAAATTAAATGTGAATAAAAGATAAATAGAGTTTGGATATTCTTATCATTAAGCATAACATGAGTGATGCTCAATGCATCTCAGAGACAATTTAAGAAGTCTTGCTAAATCTATACGTAAAATTATTCTCTCTCGCCCCAAACTTACCCATTCCTCTCTTATTAGGGGGACGCTGCTCTTCTTGATAATCGTCATCGCCTCGGGAATCAGACTTTTACCTCTGCGTTGGGGCTTCTACCTGAACGAGTTTGACCCTTACTTCCACTACTACACGGCTAAATATGTCTCTGATAATGGCCTTATGGCATTATTCTCATGGAATGATACCGCCGGCTGGTATCCCTATGGTCGTGTAATGCGCTACTATGCCAATTTTGGGCTGACATTAACGGCCGTTGCGTTCTATAAAATTCTAAGCTTCTTTGGGGTCCCACTATTCCCCTCATTCAGCGCTAACCCACTTGATCCATTAGGTTCTGACCCACTATACAACCTCTGCGTTATCTTCCCAATTATAATGGCCGCTCTCAGTTGTCTTGCCATCTACTTTCTCGGTAGGGACCTTGGAGGGGAGTCTGTAGGCTTATTCTCCGCGCTATTTTTGGCCTTGGACCCATCCCACATTGGTAGAACTTCTCTAGGCTGGTTTGATGATGAGACGGTCGGCATATTTAGCGCATTACTCCTCATGCTATTCTTTAATAGGGCCATAGACTCTAAGAAACCTTTAAAGTTCAGCATCATTTATGCCATTCTCTCCGGTTTATCCCTCGCGTATCTCTGCGCCTCATGGGGGGCGGCCCGCTACCTAGTTGTCATAACGGCGCTATTCACGCTCATATTGCTGATTTTGAAAAGATACTCACGTAATCTCCTAATCTCGTACATAATAACTTTTGGCATAACCTTCTCACTCTCATATATTAATCCACGAATGGGACTTGCCTTTCTACTGGAAGAATTTAACCTCATAGTTTATGGAATACTCATCCTATTGTTTATGGCTGAAATAAATAGGCGGATAACGGCAACAAAAAAGAAAGTGCTATGCATGTCAATTCTCATCCTAGTTTTGGTGGCTGCCCTCGCATTCCTAATTGCGACTGGACATGTAAGGCGGGTTGGGTCAAAATTCCTACTGACCATCTTCCCCTTCTGGCGCGGAGAGAATCCACTTTTCGAGTCGGTTGCCGAGCATAAGCCCTCCTCTTGGGCAACCTTCTATCATAGTTTCAGTCTAGGAATAGCCTTTGCGTTGGTGGGAATATTCTTCGCAGCCCTCTCGGCGACAAACCTAAGCATTTTTATAATAATATATTGTTTAACATCGATTTACTTTGCCAGTTCCTTAATTAGGCTGAATATTTTAGCATCTCCATCAATATGTTTGCTCTGGGCCTTCTCTTTAAAGCGGATCCTATCGCCATTAATTTCATCTCTAGAAGAGGAAGCTCTTCTTCTTAAGAGGAAAATTAAGGCTAGGACTATTGGAAGGGAGGTTATTGGAGTTCTACTAGTGGCTATGTTTATCCTACTTTCTATGATCTATGTTTTTGGAACAGGATTTATCTTCGGGTTAGAGGCTAGGCCTCTGGAGTATGCTAATGTGCCACCAACTATATCTGGAGCGAGCCTTTCCGTGAAGCCCTCTTCTATAGTTCGGGACTGGATCGACACATTAATATGGATGCGGGAAAATCTTCCCCCCTCAGCTGTCGTTGCCAGCTGGTGGGATTATGGCTATTGGATAACCGTCATCGCCAATAAGACGACACTTGCAGATAATGGCACAATAAATGGCACCCAAATAGCTCAGGTCGGAAGGATGTTTATGTCGAACGAGACTGAAGCCGTTGAAATACTCAGAAAATATAGTGTTACACATGTAGTGGTGTACGTAACATTCACTAATTATGGTGGGGACGCTGGCGCGGGCGGTGACGAGGGTAAATGGATATGGATGGCCTTGATCTCTGGGCTTGCATCCAATGAAAATGATGCACGCACCAAATTTGGAAACCTTACACTTGGATGGGACTACATAGATTCTAACGGAAACGGGCAATATGATCAAAATGAACGGGTAATTGAGAATACTCGAGGGCAGAGTACTGTATTATATAAGCTGATGACTTATGGAAAAGAAACAACGCTCTACGCTAGATCATCAATCACCTTAGGACATTTCAGAAAAGCATACTTCTCACAGAAGGAAGGCCAGCCAAATCCAGCTGTGACATTCTCAGGCGGGTTGTCCCTCATACCATTAGTATGCGTATACGAGGTATCATACGATTAGTGATTATGCACCATACGAAAAAGTAAATAATTTGCATGAACAAGTCTTCTAACAATGAAAGTAATGGGCCCGTGGCCTAGTCAGGATTAAGGCACCGAACCAACTAAGCATAAATGGTGTGTAAGCCTCCGGAGCCGGAGATCCCGGGTTCAAATCCCGGCGGGCCCGCCAAAACTATTGAGCAAATTTGCGGTTTTCCTAAATAAGGTTTGTAGCCCACTCTAATATCGGGGTTTACTATCTTCCAGAAGACATAAATTTTTAGCTATATTTGGAAAAATCTCCGCTGAAAAAGGGAGTTTCCTAGTTACATGTTACATGAGGACTATTATCGAATGAAGGAGGATATATATGGCGTATCCTATTAATATTGCGCCACTTATCCCCCTAAGTATGACGCGGTGTTTATAGGCCTCCCTAGATATTTTTGATATTGAGCCTGCAAGCAGTCCGGCTCCAACAAAGGGGATCATTTCGCCTATACAAAAAAGAAATAGAGCAAAGGCGAGTTCCCCGGAGAAGAGAATCGCTGTTATTGAGGCGAAAATTGGCGCAATGCATGGATCTAAGAAGTAGAATATTAGGCCAAGTAAGAAAATTTTAATGTAGCCCAAAGCATATCTTTTTAGCAACTTTTTTATTAGAGGTTTGGACTGAATGGGGAATTTTATTATTCCTAGCAGATTAAATCCAAAGATTATGGCGAGAAAACAAACTATTAGGGTTAAGTATAGTCGCGGAGTACTTGTTAATGAGAAGAGAGAGCCGCATATTAAGCCGAAGATGGCGGATGCGAGTGTGAAGCTGATGCCAAAAATTAGAACCTTAAAGAATCCTTCTCTCGCCCGAAATTGATTCCTATCACTTAGAGTGTAGCCTACAACAAATGATAACATTATTAGAACGCATGGTGAAAAGCTCTCAAAAAACCCTAGAATAAATGCTGTCGCCATAATCCCCATAGGCATATATATTGTCGGCTCTTTTTGATCTGAATTGATGATCTGTGGATTAATACTTGAATTGGTGAGATATAGGTCAATTATTTCTCTTAAAAGGGTCTCGTTAATGAATCTCTTTCCTCCGCGGAGAACCAATTCGCCATTTACTATTATACTGTTCCAATCTCCTAAGCCTAGATTATATTGCTTCATCTTCTCTAGCCCCTCTTCTGAAAAGAAGAAAATCTCTTTAACAATAACCCTCTCCCCATAATCCCTCTGTATACTCATCAAAACCTCGCGATTATGGAGATATGCTTGGTGATCCCTCATGGTTTCTAGACAACCTTGACAAAAACGATCATAATATAAAAATTCAATGCGTACTGGCTCTAGTGAGTAGCAAACGCTGGTAATGTAAAGGAGCGTCATGGCTACACATAACATGACGAAGCCTATCCTTTCTCCTACCCCTCCAAAAATTATATATTTGGGATTTTGAAGCCTAAACATGGATGTAATCCCCTATTGTTTTGATACCTTTTAAATAAAAATATTATCTAACAAGCATATCGGGATGACCTCTTCTCACTTGTAGAGATTTAAGCAGAGTACCGCATATAAATGTTCACCTCAATAAATATTTGAGAGTCCGTGCTGGTTAAAGGAAAATTCCGTTAATTGAAAAGGCAAAGTTTATTAGGTTCATCTGTTGTTTAGCTTTTGCTCTTAGTATATTGTGCGTGTAGTGTCGTGTTGATGAGGCGGTTTGATGGGGGAAGCCTATAAGTGTTGGTGGGTTAATAACATTAGAGCTTTACGGGAGGGTGTGTTTAAAATTTGATTAGTCCAGAAGAGGCTTTCATAATCTTTAAATCGTTCTTTGAGGAGAAGGGCCTGGTTAGGCAGCATCTGGATTCATATAATGAGTTTGTCGAGCATGGTCTTCAGGAGATTATTAATGAGGTTGGTGAAATAGAGATCGAGGTCCCAGAGGGACCATATAAAATAAGGTTTGGTAAGGTCTTTATTGCGCGAGAGACAGAAAATGGAGTTATTTATGGACCATATGTTACTGAGGTTGATGGCACACGCCACGAAATCTATCCTATGGAGGCGCGCCTAAGAAACCTTACATATGCTATGCCGATCTCGGTTGAGATGACGCCAGTTGTAGGCGGCAGAGAATTAGATAAGGAGATTGTTTATATAGGGGACTTGCCAACGATGCTTAAATCTAAATATTGTCATCTAGCCGGTCTTTCGGAGGAAGAGCTGATTAGACAGGGCGAGGATCCATTAGATCCGGGAGGCTACTTTATAATTAATGGCTCTGAAAGAGTTATTGTTGCCCTTGAGGATTTAGCTCCAAACCGCATACTTGTAGATGTTGAAACTAAAGGTGCAGTTCCAATTTATAGGGCTAAAATCTTCTCGACGACTGTTGGTTTTAGAGCTAGGATTGAAATGAGGATGAAGCCTAATGGAGCACTGCATGTTTCTATGCCTGGGGTTCTCTCCGAGATACCCTTTGTCATTTTAATGAGAGCCTTGGGAATTGAATCTGATAGAGAGATTGCTGAGGCAGTCTCATTAGACAAAGAGATACAAAGTGAATTGGAACCCTCTTTTGAAGAGGCTGCTGGTGTTAATACTGTTGAGGACGCCCTCCTCTATATTGGAAACCGCATAGCCCATGGCCAAGTTAAAAGCTACCGTTTGCAGAGAGCCGAACTTCTTCTCGACAGAAACTTCATGCCCCATATTGGGAGATCTCCAAGTAAGAGGATTGAAAAGGCCTATTTACTTGGCGAAATGGCTGCTAGGGTTATTGAACTGAAGATTGGCAGAAGAAAGCCGGACGATAAAGATCATATAAAGAATAAGCGGCTGAGACTTGCTGGATCATTACTTGCGGACTTATTCCGTGTTGCCTTCAGAAACCTCTGCCGCGACATTAAATATCAGCTTGAGAGGATGGGTTCGAAGAAACGTATGGTCAGTGTCTCAATAGCTGTCAGGCCTGGAATAATAACTGAGAAGCTCCAGCACGCGCTGGCAACCGGCAACTGGGGACGGGGAAAGGTTGGCATAACACAGCTCCTAGACAGAACAAACTTGATATCAACGTATAGTCACCTCCGAAGACTGCAGTCGCCGCTCAGCCGCAGCCAACCGAATTTCGAGGCTAGAGACTTACATGCCACACATTGGGGTAGGCTATGTCCAAACGAAACCCCAGAAGGCGCTAATTGTGGGTTAGTTAAAAACTTAGCTCTCTCAGCTTCGATCTCTATTGGTGTTGATCCAGAGAAGGTGAAGCGCGACCTATACAGACGTGGCGTCGTTCCACTTCTCGAGGCTAATGAATCTTTAAAGATTAATGGTGCAAAAGTTTTTGTCAACGGGGTTCCAATTGGCTATTGCGAGGACCCGGAGGGTCTAGTCAATGAGTTGAGGAGGGCTAGGAGAAGAGGTGAGATATCCCCTGAAATAAATGTTGCATTCTTCTCCGAGGTTTACGGTGTTAAGCGTGAAGTTTATATAAACTGTGATGAGGGTAGAATCCGTAGGCCCCTAATCATAGTTGAAAATGGCGTGCCGAAGCTGCGCAAAGAGCATGTTGAAAAAATAGTCTCAAAGGATTGGACATGGAGTGACCTAATAAAGCATGGCATAATAGAATATCTGGACGCTGAGGAGGAAGAAAATGCCTATATAGCACTATATCCGGAAGATCTGACTCCTAAGCACACCCACCTAGAGCTGACACCATATGCTATCCTTGGAATATGCGCGTCACTAATACCCTACCCAGAACACAATCAATCCCCACGCAACTCCTATGAGTCAGCAATGGCTAAACAAGCTCTGGGCGTATATGCGGTTAACTTCCCATTCCGTGTCGACTCGCGCGCCCATATACTTCATTACCCCCAGAAACCTCTCGTAAGAACAAAACCCATGGAAATTATAGGTTACGACTTACGTCCATCCGGGCAAAACTGTATTGTTGCAGTTCTCTCCTATGAAGGATATAACATGGAGGACGCCATAATCTTTAATAAGGCATCTATAGAGCGTGGTCTAGCCAGATCTACATTTTACAGGCTTTATGAAGCGGAATGCCGCCAATATCTAGGTGGGTTAAGGGATCGTCTAACCGTGCCTGAGCCTGGAACGAGAGGATACCGTGGGGAGCAATATTATCGTTTCCTAGAGCCTGATGGAATAGTAAGCTTAGAAGCGGAAGTGTCAGGTGGAGATGTATTAATAGGTAGGGTAAGCCCGCCAAGATTCCTTGAAGAGTATAAGGAGTTCGAGGTTAGGGGCCCAACCATGAGAGACTCCTCAGTGGAGATGAGACCCTCTGAAAAAGGTATCGTTGACGCCGTCTTTATAACTGAAACAAGTGAAGGGAACAAGCTCGTCAAGGTTAGGGTTAGGGATGAGCGCATACCTGAGCTAGGTGATAAGTTTGCTTCTCGCCATGGTCAGAAGGGCGTCATAGGCATGATTGTGCCACAGGAGGATATGCCCTTCAGCGTTGATGGTCTAGTCCCGGATGTAATAATCAATCCACATGCTATTCCATCAAGGATGACTATTGGGCAGTTCCTCGAATCTATGGCTGGGAAAATAGCCGCCCTGAAAGGCGAGTTCATGGATGGAACACCCTTCATTGGCAAGAGAAGAGGCGAAATACTGAAGCGTATGCTCATAAATCTTGGTTTCAGCTATACTGGAAGGGAGGTCTTGTATAACGGTGTTACTGGCGAGAAATATATGGCGGACATATTCATTGGGGTCGTCTACTACCAGAAGCTGCACCATATGGTAGCCGATAAGATGCATGCTAGGGCCAGAGGACAAGTCCAGATGCTAACTAGGCAGCCTACTGAGGGAAGGGCTAGAGGAGGCGGGCTGCGGTTCGGTGAGATGGAAAGAGACTGTCTCATCGGACATGGCGCCGCAATGCTCCTTCAAGATAGGCTCTTAGAGGAATCAGATAAGTATGTACTTTATGTATGTGAGAACTGCGGCTTTATAGCCTATTACGACATGAAACAGCGGAAATATATATGCCATCTGTGCGGTGATAAGGCTGAGGTCTCCCCAGTCATAGTTTCATATGCATTCAAACTGCTCCTGCAAGAGTTAATGAGTTTATGTATTGCACCCAGACTTAAATTGAGGGAGAGGGCGTAAAAATGTCCGCGATCGAAGAAGCATATCAAAAAGTGATAGATCAAATAAAGTTCGGTATCTTGTCCCCGCAAGAGATAAGAAAGATGTCAGTTGTTGAGATTCAAACAGCCGATACCTACGATGAGGATGGAGCCGTAATACCCTCTGGCCTCATGGATAGCCGCCTAGGGGTTCTAGAGCCGGGGCAGAGGTGTAGGACTTGTGGAAATACTTCCGCTAGATGTCCCGGGCATTTTGGACATATTGAGCTTGCCGTGCCAATAATTCATGTTGAGTTTGCCGAAGTAATCTACAATCTTCTCCAGGTTATATGTAGGAATTGTGGGCGTATTCTTCTTCCGGAGAAGACGGTTAAGGCCCTAAGAGCGAGAATGGAAAGGCTAAACAGGATGCTCGGGCATATTCCCAGCTCATTCTATAGTAGGGTTTTTGAGGAGGCCAAGAAAAACCGTGAATGCCCATATTGCGGTGCAAAACAGTATAAAATTGAGTTCGTTAAACCAACAATATTCCATGAGTACACTGAGAAGGAGGGCTCCCAGCGCTTAACAGCTAGTATGATACGTGAGAGATTTGAGAGAATACCGGATGAGGATCTTGAGCTTTTGGGCTTTGACCCAAAGAATGCAAGGCCAGAATGGATGATCCTCCAAGTATTACCAGTCCCACCAGTTTATGTTAGACCCTCTATAACTCTTGAGTCCGGCATAAGATCTGAAGACGATTTGACACATAAGCTCGTCGATATAATTAGGATAAATCAGAGGCTTAAGGAGAATATTGAAGCGGGTGCACCCACACTTATTATCCAAGACTTATCCGAGCTCCTAGAATATCATGTCACCACATACTTTAATAATGAATCTTCGGGCATACCTCCCTCTAGACACCGCTCAGGAAGAGCCCTAAAAACGCTGTCGCAGCGCCTAAAGGGTAAGGAGGGGAGATTCAGAAGCAACCTCTCAGGTAAGAGGGTTGACTTCTCAGCCCGTACAGTCATCAGTCCAGACTCAAACTTAGACATAAATGAGGTTGGTGTCCCAATAAGTGTGGCTATGAGATTAACAGTGCCGGAGAAGGTTACTCCGTGGAATATTGAGAGGCTCCGTGAGCTCGTAAAGAATGGTCCAGACAAATATCCGGGAGCGCTATATATTATTAGGCCTGATGGGAAGAGGGTTAGGCTCGAATTTGTTGCTGATAGGGAGAAGCTTGCTGAAGCCCTTGAGCCGGGCTTTATTGTTGAGCGCCATCTACAGGATGGAGATATCGTCATATTTAATAGACAGCCCTCACTGCATAGAATGTCTATAATGGCCCACTACGTTAAGGTTCTTCCATACAAAACCTTCAGGCTGCACTTGTGCGTTTGCCCGCCCTATAATGCCGACTTCGATGGGGACGAGATGAACCTCCATGTTCCGCAGAGCGAAGAGGCCCAGACCGAGGCTCGCCTACTTATGCAAGTTCAAGACCATATACTCTCACCTAGATTCGGCGGTCCAATAATAGGCGCCATCAGAGACTTTATAACGGCAGCCTTCCTCTTAACACGTAAATCAACACTCCTAAATAAGAAAGAAGTATGTGAACTCTTAGCTGCCGCTGGCTATGATGGCCCATTGCCTGAGCCAGCGGTTAAAGAGCCTAAACCCCTCTGGACTGGAAAGCAAATATTCAGCCTTTTCCTTCCTAAGGACTTTAATTATGCTCTTAAAGCGAGTGTTTGCCGAAATTGTAATGTATGTTTGAAGGATGACTGTCCCCATGATGCTTACGTTGTCATTAAAAACGGTGTTCTAATTAAGGGCGTTATAGACAAGAACTCTATTGGAGCGGAAAAATCCGAGAGCATCCTGCATAGGATAATAAAGGATTATGGAACCGAGGCCGGTAGAAGATTCCTTAACCAGATAAGCCGTTTAATCACGCGCTTCATATCCATGCGCGGCTTCACATACTCCTTTGATGAGCTCGATCTATCGGCTAAGGCTAAAAGGGAGATACGCCGGATAGTGAAGGAATCTGAGAAGAGAATAGAGGCCTTGACCAAAGCTCTGCGTGAAGGAACCCTTGAGAAGCTCCCTGGACAAACAATCCTCGACTCCTTCGAGCTTTATGTCATGAATGAGCTAGCGGAGGCCCGTGAAAGGGCTGGTAAGATTGCTGAGGAAGATCTCGAAATGGAGAACTCTGGAATAATAATGACGAAAACTGGTGCAAGAGGTTCAACCTTAAATATTGGCCAGATGACGGCTATTTTAGGGCAGCAGTCCATCAGAGGTAAGCGTGTTATACGTGGCTATCTTGAGAGAGCCCTACCACACTTTGAGATTGGAGATCCATCCCCCAAGGCTAGGGGATTCGTCTACTCCTCATATCGGGATGGACTCGACCCCATAGAATTCTTCTTCCATGCTATGGGCGGACGTGAGGGCCTAGTGGACACGGCCGTTAGAACGCAGCAGAGCGGATACATGCAGAGGAGACTGATAAATGCGCTTGAACATCTACGCGTTGAGTATGACGGAACGGTAAGGAACCCGCTAGGTGAAATAGTGCAATTTAGATATGGGGAGGACGGTGTAGACCCGGCTAAGAGCGATCACGGCAAGGCGGTTAACGTCAGCAGACTTATTGAGCAGGTTAAGCTTATGATTGAGGCTGGTGAACCGGCGCCTAAAGAGTATATTGAGGAGCAGGTGAATAAGGTTAAGAGCGAACTTACACCGCTTCTTGTACGTGAGCTGATAAGGGAGCTTTCTGCATCCAATCTAAGTAAGGAAGGCGTGGATCTCGCGGTCACTCTGGCCCTAGAACGATATAAGAGAGCCTTAGTTGAGCCTGGTGAGGCTGTGGGGGTTGTTGCAGCGCAGTCGATCGGTGAGCCTGGAACACAGATGACCCTAAGAACATTCCATTATGCTGGTGTTAGGGAGCAGAACGTGACGCT
>JAGTQA010000033.1 GCA_018396975.1 Candidatus Bathyarchaeota archaeon
CAGTCATCCTCCACCGACATAGCCCATGCCTGAAATTTAATGGCTAAAGGGGTTATCGGAGCTTAATAGTTTCCAGAATGTCCGGTGCTATAGCATTAACCTTATATTTTCTGCGGAGGAAATCCGCTAGGGCTAAGCATTTGCCCCTTTCACCATGGCATATAATTATGTTCTCCGGTTTAGGCGATATCCTACGCAGATAATTTATTATTTGTCTCCTATCGGAGTGCCCAGAGAACCCTTCAACGGTGTGAACTTTCAGGCCGACCTTTATAACTCTGATCCTTCCATCTTGATCGACCATTGAAACCTCCTGAGCACCCTTCTGTATTCTGCGGCCAAGCGTCCCCTCAATCTGGTAGCTAACGAATATTAGTGAGTTGCGCTCATCATCCGCAAGGTTCTGGAAGTAGTCTATCACCGGCCCACCCTCAAGCATGCCCGCCGTAGCCAGTATTATGCATGGCTCACCCTCAATTATTTCAGCCCTAGCGCTTGGATGTTCAACAACCGTGAAGTATTCAGACTCGAATGGATTAACTCCTTCATTAATTATCTTGTTACGAACCTCCCTTGAGAGATACTCTGGATAGGCCATGTGTATGGCAGTTGACTCGGAGATCATCCCCTCAATGAAGACTGGAGCCTCTTTAAGTTCACCCCGCCTCATATACTCGTCTATGACAAGCATTATCTCCTGCGCTCTGCCAACCGCCGGAACCGGAATGATTACTTTCCCACCCCTCTCCAAAGTCTCATTAATTATTGAGACGAGTTTCTTTTCAGCTTCGGCCCTAGAAGGCATAACATCGGTTGGAGCGCTATACGTGCTCTCGGTTATGATTGTTTCGACTCTCGGGAACTCTGTGGCCGAGGCCTCTAAAAGCATTGTTTTGCCATACTTGAAGTCTCCGGTGTAAACTATGTTATGGTAGCCCTCACCTATATGTAAGTGTACGACTGATGAGCCGAGTATGTGCCCAGCATTATGCAGCGTCAGCCGTATATCGGGCGCTATATCGGTGACAACACCATACCGCAGTGGTATAGTGTGCAATACCGCCTCGCGCACATCCTTTTGGTCGTAGGGTAGTGGCATTCCCTGCTTAGATAGGACATCCAAATAGTCGAGCTGTAGGAGGGTCATTAGGCTAAGGTTTGGAAGGGAGCAGTAAACGGGGCCGTCATAGCCATACTTAAATAGGTATGGTAGGAAGCCGCAGTGGTCTAGGTGCGCATGGCTTATCACGACGGCATCTAAAGATTCGATATCAAACTGTGGTGCATCTAATCTTGGAAAGGCTTCGAAGGGTTTTGTGGAGCCGGGATTTATGCCACAATCTAATAGGACTTGGCTCTCTCTTGTTTGGACTAGGATCGCTGAGCGGCCAACCTCCCTAGCTGAGCCCAGCATGGTTATCCTTACATCGCCAACCTCATGTAGTAATGGGCGGAATATTCTTTCACCGACATTACGGAGTATCCTCTCTCTATCCTTACTGCTCGCATATAACGAGTGCTCTATGTGAACCATTATCTTAGACTGCTTGGGTGGGCTTCTAACAGCTCGGGGTCTCCACCTAGTCTTAAGAATAATCTCCTGTAATGTTGCCCCATTCTTCCCTATGACGAGCCCAGGTTTCTTAGCCTCTATTATAACCTCGCCGAGCGGTGGATCAAATACTATATTTGTAATCTCCGCCTCCTTGGGCACTATCTCATGTATTATTCTCTCAGCCTCTTTCTCCGGAAGCCTCACTGAGGGGTCTGATCGCGTGACTATTCTCTTCTTTATAATATTGACTATCTTAGTGATTATGTACTCTCGCTCTATCAGTATCTCCGGTCTCTTAGCGTATATTGCTAGCGCTGGCCCCTCAAACTCTATGCGGGTTATCTCAGCTTCCTTAGGGATATGCTCAAGTATTATCTCTCTAAGCTCGGCCTTACTCTTATCGGTAGATGGCAATTCTAATCTCCTCTCTCCATAGCATCCCAGTTATTTTAGAACCTTAACTGCTAACTCTCATTCTAATAAGCCTAAACCTGTATGTATATATGCTTGTTACTGCGCCCCCTCTCGCGAACTATTACATTAGGGCGCTTTCCACTATTACCATTATATGGGATGAACTTGGATTTAAATCGTTCGGAAAATATAAAAATCTATTATTGGATCTCCGCCCTTTTAGGAACGCTTAATTACTCATATGCTCTTAAATCTAAATTCTGGGTTAAGGTCAGCCATTAAGGCGGATGATACTTGAGATCTCATGTCCATAGAATGCAGCTGCCTAGGGAGATAATTGTTGGGAGTGGAAGCCTAGACTTAATAGGCTCCCTATGCATGGATATGGGCTTCACTAAGAGAGCCCTCATAATTTCCGGAAAGAGGACTTTTGAGGTTGCTGGCCGAAGGGTTAAGGATATACTCCAGAGTGAGGGTTTGAAGGTTGATGAGCATATAATTTCGTCTAGTGCGCCAACGATAGATGATGTGGAGTCCTCCGAGAATAAGATAAGGTTGCTAAAGCCTCAGGTTGTTATTGGTGTGGGTGGTGGGGCCAAGATCGATATTGCTAAGGTAAGCTCCGCCCGCCAAAATATACCATTTATAAGTATTCCTACAACAGCATCCCATGATGGAATAGCCAGTCCATTCGCCTCCCTGAAAGGGCTTAGTAAACCGTATTCAGTTATGGCTCAGTCGCCAATAGCAGTGATAGCGGACACTAAGATAATAATTGAGTCGCCCTATCGATTTACCGCGAGCGGGTGCGGTGATGCCATAGCCAAGCTCACCTCAACCCGGGACTGGAAGCTCGCTCACGAGAGAACAAATGAGTATTATGCACAGTATACTGCGAGCATAGCGCTCATGAGCGCCCATCATATCATTGAAAACTCGCATTTGATAAGGCCGAACTCTGAGGAGGGTTTAAGGGTTCTCCTTGAGGCTCTAATAAGTTGCGGCATAGCTATGGGCATAGCCGGTAGCAGTAGACCGTGTAGTGGATCCGAGCACCTCTTCAGCCATGCTCTAGACCTTATAGCCCCTAGACCAGCGTTGCATGGAGAGCAGTGCGGTATTGGAACGATAATGATGGCTTACCTACATGGATTAGATTGGAATCTTGTGAGAAATACACTGCAGAGGATTGGTGCACCGGTCACAGCTGAAGAGATAGGAATAGAACCAGAATATATTGTTGAGGCCTTGGTTAAGGCTCCAACAATCCGACCGGAGAGATATACTATTCTAAGCGAGAAGCCCCTAACATATGAGAGAGCCCGAGAATTGGCTAGGGAGACTGGGGTGATAAGCTAACTGTTGAGAAGGGAGAAACCTATAATTACGCTCTTAAGTGCTGGACAGGCGAGGGTTGGGGAGGTTTTCCTTCATAGAGGCCCAGGTCCAGCATGCGCTGGATGCAAATACTTCAATGTTTGCGTTGGGAATTTGGAGAGCGGTCGGGTCTATAGAGTGATTGGTGTGCGTAATAAGACCCTAAAATGTGTGGCTTACGATCTTGAGATGCGCGTTGTTGAGGTTGCTGAGGCGGAGGTTCCAGCTGCCATACCCTCGAAGCAGGCAATTAAGGGAGTAACATTAACGTTTCACTCACAGGATTGCGGTGAGCATGATTGTGAGAATGCAGCATTATGTTTACCGGAATATCTTAGGGATAATGATCGATGCGAAGTTATTGAAGTTTATGAGGGGCTTCGGTGTCCTAGAGGCTTCCATCTTAAGAGGGTGCTGTTGAGGCGGGCTCCTCCCTCTTAAAGACCTCAATAAAGCGCACAACTTTCTTCTCGGGGAAGAATTTCTGTATATCCATGAATATCCCGCGCTTAATAACCTGTATTCCCTCGATGTAAAATGCTTCCTCAGGAACAGTTATTGTGACGCTGTCTCCCTCAATTTCTAGGGAAAATTTCTCAATGCCGACCTGCGGTATCCTCCGGTGGATTAGAGCCCTAATCTTCTCCTCAACAGTCTCGAGTTTCCTTCTCAGTGTAACTTCGTAAATGAGTGTTTTGCCAGCTAATGGCGGATTGAAGTCTAATTGGACCCTGCCAGCCCCTATCGCCCGGACGGTTGCAATTTTACCGTCAACCTCAACCCTCATCCCAACCCTAGGCGTAATGCCCTGCGCAATAAACCTCCTCAAGGGATACATCTTCACCTTCTCCGGATCCCTATTTCCGAAGCCTTTCTCTGGCGGGATCTCTACGGTCACGGTCCTTTCAGGCTCTAGGTTTAGGAGTGCTTCCTCAAGGGCTCTTAGGATCCATCCCTCGCCTATAACAACGAGCCTCGGCTCGTATATTCCGCCCTCTTGGTATATGCCCTCCCTCCTTGAAACCTCCTCTATCGTTGTGTCGAAGACCTCTCCGGTCTCAGCGATCCTAGCGACATAGTCTATTAATACGAAATCTCCTTTCTCAAGCGGCAATTAGGACACCCCGCAAAGGATTAAAAACCAAACATATAAACCTTATTTATTAAGTTTATTTTGCAGCTATGCAGTTATTCGCCTTTAGGGCTTGAGATCAACACTTATATTGTTCGCATCTATCCGTATTACTGCGTAGTTGCCATGCCTTGCGGGTCCCGGATTAACTATTAGTGAACCATCTATGTAATCCTTTCCCCTGGCCTCATGTATATGCCCACATATTGTCAGCCGCGGCCTATACCTCTCTATAAAGGCTCTTACACTAGTGCTTCCAACATGCATGCCGGCGAAGGTCCTATCCACCCTAGTATTTTTTGGCGGTGAGTGGGAGACCAGAATAATCTGGCCCGCCAAGTCCCCGCCAAGGCGCCTCACGCACCCCTCTATTACTCTCATTATTTCGTCCTCACTCATCTCGAAGAATGTGTTAAAGGGTGTTATTGGGCTTCCACCAACACCTATGAATGTTAGGTTTCCATAAGATACTCCAGACCCATGTATACATTTTACTCTATCTAGCTCTATCTCGGTTAGTGTTGGTGGATCACAGTTTCCCGGAACAAATATGGTTGGCAGCTGGGTTCCAGCCAGGATCCGCAGTAGTTTCTCCGCCTCCTCCCTCGTGCCGAAATTCGTTATGTCCCCGCATACAACTATTAGGTCCGCTCCATGAATCCTCGCTTTGGCCGCGATATTCTCGAAGGCGGATTTGGAGCCGTGGAAGTCTGTTCCGGCAAGAACAGTTATGCTCTCACGGTTCAAGATGATCCCGCCAAGAATATTTATGAGTCTTGTAGGTGTAAGGGTAGGGCCGACCTCCCCCTATCGCTCGGGGAGCTCTCCTCCATCCTCTCCCATGCGCTCTTAGCGAATGCCGCAGCCTTCCTAGGATATTCTTCAACGTCCACCTCAACTATTACTGGGAATGGTGTTGGAACGGCCAGTCCCCAGAGCATTGCTTCGTGATCGGCTAGGCCGGGCAAATAATCCTTAAGTCTCTCTGAACCATACTCTGTATATTCTAGGATTGCGTTCTGGTCGTTTCCACTCTTAAGTCTGAAACATGCTACTGAATTGCATTGGGATATACAGCTCTTAAGGACGTATGCCGGCCTCTGCGTCATGATTATTAGGCCAACATTATATCCGCCAGCCTGACTTATTGTCTCAATCATTGATGCCTTGACCTCAGACTGGGCGCTCGACTCCCTCACCTCAACACCCTTCTCCGGTGCGAAATACTGGGCCTCCTCAATAACAATTATGCATGCGAAGTCGCCGTAGTCCCTCCGTCTCATAGCGTATTCCCTGATCTGGTTTAGTATGTGGCTTGCGGTTCTATGCTGGGCTTCAATATCTGTGTCAACAGAGAAATCAATTACCAGCGTGAAGTTGTTCTTTACCTCCTCAATTATGTCTAGTGTCTCGCCCCGCTGATCTAGAAAACCGCCCCTACTTTCTATGAGCCACCTAATGCTCTGGAAATACTTGTTTTTGCTCTCGGCCGTCTTAAATATGCTCCCCTGCTCAATAACCTCGCGAACCTTGCTTATTAGACTTCTACTTGTAAGATCCTCCCCGCTTAGGAGGAGGGATCTTGCAGCCTCTAAAACGACGTCCCTCTCCCTACCCTTTAACCCTATCTTCTCAGCGATTGCTCTTGGATCATTTATTTTTGGTGTGAATCTGGTGTAGGGTATTATTCTTGCGCCATACTTGACTAGGCCGCTGTATTCCCCCCTTCTATCGAATATTAGGAAGCGTGGTCTGGGCTTTAGATTTGATGCCTTAGCCACCATATTAATGATGAAGCTTGATTTTCCAGATCTCGTCATCCCGGCGACGAACATATGCCCCTTAGCAATAGCATTTAAATCTATATAGGCCGGAATATTTGTCCCCCTAATCCTCCCTATCCTAAGCATCAGTGAATCACTTGATCCACCCCCAGACATGAAGAAGCGCTGGAGCATCTCCTCACTGGGCTCATAAACGTTGTCCCATGGTGAGGGTGCAACCTCCATAGGCCTCCACTTTCCAGCTTCATCATAATAGCCTAGGATCTCGGCGTATGCAATAACATACTCGAGCCTCTTGCCATAATCTGCCCTACGACCCTTCTTGCCGGCTAAAGGCCCTATCCTGCCAGTAATCATCTCGGGATTATAGGGTTGAACTCTAAATGTTCGGACGAGGACATATGTGCCGGGCTTGAGCGGGTGCTCAATGAAATAGAAATGGTTGACTTTTACGTGGGATCCCTCCGTAACCACGAAGGATAGTAGGTCGTGTGTGCAACCGGATAATGCGCAACCAATGATTTTTAGGTCGCCCATCGAAGCCATAATTATCACCATGATTTTCATCTTTATGCCTTTAAGCGTTCCCCATCCCTCAAAACCCAGCTCTCCCCATACTGGAGGGCTAGCAGATTCATGTCCTCTGGAGCCATCTCCCCCCTCTTCACGAGATCCAGCATCTTAGAATATATCATTAGCGTCCGAATGTTTGATGTTGTGGCCGTAATCCTAGTTATATTATCAACCTCATTTATCACGAAAGGTATCCCACTCTCCTCCTCGGAAGTAGTGAAGATCAGCGTACCAACCTCATCTAGGCTGTTTAAGCAGTATCTTGGGATCTCAAGGCGGAAGGGGGTTGTGAGACCAGTCTTAATATATGAGAAGTGAATCCCTAATATGTCGTCTATCTGCCCCTCCGGAACCCCCATATTCTGGCACACCCTCCTATATCTATCGATTACCGGGTTTCTGGCCGATATGGGCCTAGGCGCCGTATATTCGCCTAGGTTAAGCAGTAGGTCTAGTAGGGCTGTGTCCCTCATCTTTGGCACGCCAACCTCGGCGCATATATCATTCATCCTAGTCCTCTTAACGAAGCCGGCTATTGGGATATCCTCCTCATAGCATTTAAGCAGTAGCTCAACAGATCTGGTTACAGTCGAGTTAAAGTCCTCCTCATACTCCCTCGTCGAGCCGAATAGTGAGGGTAGGAGCCAGAAGTTTACGAGGAGCGAGCCGTCTAAGAGCACATATTTAGGCTTCCAGATCTCGATGGCCTCAGCCGTCACCTCAAACTGTATCTTAGAGGCCAATAGAGACTCCCTGTCATGGGATCTGAACTCATCGGGCCATATTTCAGGATCCCCAACCCTAAAAATGGGATCATCAATGATTTTCCAGCCCTCGGCAGATATTGCCGCCGAGGCATATAGTGGTATAAAGGCTGATCTAAAGTCAGCCCCGTTATTCCCGGCGTCTGAGGCCACAACCCTAAGGCTGGCTATATCCTCGTCCTGAACTAGCCTTCTAACCTCGATCCTACCCCTTAGAGATTTTAGTAGGCCCCTCCTCCCCTCATTATACTCCCTCAGCTTCCGAACTATCATATCGGTTCCATCATCAACCAGCCTACTGTAGAGGTCTGGATGCAGAGTCTCCTCCTCAGCCTCGCCGAGAACCGAGATATATTGCTCCCTAAAGGCTGGGGGAATTCTCCTAAACCTCTCTCTAAAATCCTCCTCACCCAAATCTAAATCCCAAAATAAAGTAGGGGGTTTGGGGTTTTTAAGCGTAAGCTACATGTAGGGGCGTCGCGCTAAGGATAAGCCTATTACTGATGCTTAAAGGGGTAAGCTTTACCGTACTCGTCTAGGAAGAATATCTCCTCCCTAGGCTTTCTAGGTCTGGGCTGAGGCTTCTCATCTGGGAAGCCAACTGTTAAGAGTATTATTACGGATAGATTTTCGGGTATCTTCAGCACCTTTTTAACCTTATCCTCATCGAATGCACCTATCCAGCAGACCCCCAATCCCTCCTCATGAGCCTCAAGGGTCATGAAGCTTGCAGCTATGAATGGATCTTGCTTATACCACCTAGAGGCATTTGGGTCTCCTAAAACCGCAATTACAGCTCCCGCTTCACCTATGAACCTTTGACCTCTACATGCATCGACGAGTTCACTCTTAACTCCCTTATCCTTCACAACTATGAATGACCATGGCTGCCTATTGGCCGCCGAGGGCGCAAGCCTACCTGCCTCCAGAATCCTCTCTAGAATTTCCTCCGGTATAGGTTCATCCCTATACTTTCGAATGCTCCTCCTCTCGCATATGACCTTAAACACTTCCATACGCTTCCCTCCACAAACTATTGCTTAAGAATAGGGTATATGACGTTTTCCCTAGAAAGGCTTTTGCGGATTAAGAAATGTGAAGAAAGCCCTTATAGACTCTAGGTCCCCACTACCCCTCGCTATGGCCTCTAAGATTCTGCCCTCAATCTCCGAGACAAACTCCTCCGTAAACCTCGAAGATATATTCACTAGGTTATCCACTAGATCTAGCGCTATGGGGAGATTCGTCGCATCACTGAAGAGGTTGCTCTCAGAGAGTATATTCTCGAGCTTAATTGTCGGCGGATACTCCAGCTCGCAGGGTGGAAGCCCCCCTAAAAACCTAACTTGAGCCCTCCTCATGCTGGAGAAACCCTCCTTCCTAATGCCGAAATCCTTGAGCTCCTCGAATGGCTCGTAGGCCTTCCTCTCAGCCGCCTCAAATATTTCATCGAGGGGCTTTCCCTTTGAGGCTAGGTTCGCTATGCCCGTATATATTACTGGATGATGCTTTCCGAGAAGCCCCTCATACTCGAAGTAGGATTTCTCCGGCATAAGAAGCGAGAGCAGATGCTTATCTATAACATTCACCAGTGATCTATCCCTAAACTTCATGGCCACATATCCACCTAGCGCCTTAGTATGGCTCCTCTTGATTACACCGAGGACCTTACCGCTCCTCCTAAGCTCCTCAGTAATCTCGAAGGTCTCCCTCAGAACCTCCCCCTTATCCTTTGATTCTAATAGGCCCCGCTTCTTCATGTCTAATGCCGGATAAACGAAACTGTAGAAGCTTCCGTCAATGAAGAGTATGTCGCATTCCCCTAGGACTTTAAGGGCCATCTTCCTCTCATAATACGTTGTTTGAAGCGAGAAGAAGAGCCTGCTCTCATCTTGGGAGAGAGCCTGCCTCCTCCTAAATATTCCAGCCTCAAGGCTCTCACTCCGCTTTTCAACCCCCTTTAGGCAGACGGCTCCGGTTGCGAATACACCATATCTTACGCCCAGTCTCTCACTGAACCTCGGCGACCTAGAGCTGTCAACAGCCGCTATCACGGAGGTTTTATTCTGCTCCGGGAAGGAGCGTATATGAGGGGCCAGCAGATCCTTAAGGACCCTCCTATTCTCGTCTATTCTCTTAATGGTCTCAATTAATCTCTTAGCCTCTTCCTCCGCTATCTGAAAGAACTTATGTTGCAGGTCGAGTGGAAGCTTGATCCACTCCGGAAGCTCCTCAACAAACTCAGCCATATGCCGCCGCCACCACATCTAATCCATAGGCTTATATGTGATTAATAGGGGCACTGGGGAAGGATTCATCGCACCGGCAAAATAGAACCTTCCGGGCTTAAGCTGTAGGAGGTGGTTCGGCGATATGCCGTATGGGGAGAGCCACTCTGAGGCCCCACCCTCGCCGCTGGCGTCAAGCGGATGTATCCTGCCAAAGAAGTGCGTATTTAAGTTCCTTCTGACGGCCGCATTAACACCTATCTCACCCTTAATCCCCTGAGCTATAAGGGTTAGGTTCAGCATACGCTTTCTACCCAACGCTGCCAGGTTCTTTATCATCTCGCATGTCTCGGCCTGTATTCCGCGGGCATCCCACGGAGCATATTGGGGCGCCTCATCTATTATTAGGGCCACTCCAAGATTCCTCCCGGACTCCATTAGGCCATACAAGTATTTTGATAGGGATAGGAAGAAGCCCAGCTTAGCCTCTGTTAGGGCCCCGCCCATATCAATGGCCAGCATACCCTTCCGCTCAAGCTCCTGGAATAATTCCTCTATGCTCAGAACCCCCATAACTGGGTATAGGTCTTGGGGCTTAAGCCGCCTAAAAACCCTTTTCTGAGCTCTATAGGCGGCCGCCCTAGAATCCTCCCTCTTTATACCCGCTATAACCGTCTCAACATGCTCTTTCAGCTCACTATATAGGTGTTCGGCCGGGTTCTCGGAGTTAAGATAGGCCTCTTTAACCTTCGCGGTCCAGCCATCTATAAACTCGTCGAAGCAGTCCTTAATAGTATCGTTTCTAGCGAAGTTGAATGTTTTATCCTGAAAGTAGCTTAGGATTGACTCTTCATCTAGGGCTATCTCAGATATCCGTATGACCTCCTCATTTCTGAGCATTGGAGCGTAGTCCGTTCCACTCCAGTCTAATATGAGAACTTTATAACCGGCCCTCCTATATAATGGGATAAGTATATGCCTTGTGAACCAAGACTTCCCACAGCCGGTGCTCCCATAGACTCCAACATGATATGGGAGGAATGTTCTGTCAAATGGAATCTTCCATGAGGGGTGTCCCTCCAAATAGGCATCGGACCATATGATATCCTTGCCCCTAACAATTTTATGGAATGGGTTATCCTTATCCTCAAGCAAATATACCGGTGACCTAGGCTGAATTATGGCTCTGTTAGGCTCTATCCCCTCATCCGTTATAACACCTATTGGCTCTATGGCAAATGAGTATACTTCTCTGGCTCCCGAGGGCTCGCCGCCGTGCCTAAGATATGCTACGTCCGGCCTATAGGATGTGTGGCTTAGGAACTCATTCTTTCCTAATCCCTCCCTTAGAACCCCCAATATTTCATTAACTGGATTAATCTCCCCACCATTCTTTATTAGGACAAGCTCTTCGGCGAGAACTTGTCTCTCCATGTCCTTGAGTAATATTAGCCTAGCCCTCGTCTCCGTTGCTCCATCGGCAACTCTGCCTATAAACCTCAAGTCTCCCACCACTAGGCTTCTAGGATCATATACACCTAGAAAATAGGGGTTCGATCCATATATTTATGATGTACTCACCCTCCCATAGACGGCTTAAGCAGAATTATCCATGCGCGTAGCCCACCATGAAGAATCTGCTTACTCTCGAGAATATCGTAGCCTAGGCTCGCACATATATTCTCCATAAGATCCTTATGGACTGTTAAGAGGCAGACTCTTGAGTCGTCTTTTAGGAGGGGCCTAAGGGACGCTAAGAACTCCCCATAGATCTTCGGTATAACCTCTAGCCTACCGCTCCTAATGCCGAAGGGTAGATTCGAGACCACCTTATCAATCTTAAAGCCTACCGGAAGAACCCTCCCAATCCTCCTCGAGTCGCCAACCATAAACTTAACCTTATCCCTGACGCCAGCAGCCTCAGAGTTCCTCCAAGCTCCCTCAATACTCTTTGGGCTTACATCAATACCTATTAGTTCTAGGCCCTCAAATGCTTGGGCAGCCTCAATTATTATAGTTCCGCCACCGCAGAATGCATCTAGAACCCTATCACCCGGCTTAACATCCGCTATCCTAAGCATTGCATAGGCGATTACCGGATTCAGCGCGGAGCGGTGCTGGAAGGCCCTAGGATATCGGATCCTAAGTGAGGACCTAGTCCTCTGTACGCCTACAATGCAGAGGTTATGGGCTACGTCAACCCTAACGATGGTCTCCGGACTCTTAAGGTCGACCTTCCGGCCGTACCTGTCAACTATTGCCTGCCCTGCAACCCTCTGAACATCTAGGCTTGTGAACTCATGCTCCCCAATCCTCTCGCACGTAACCCTAAATGTTGAGCCTAATGGAATGCTGCAGCCGTAAACCCCATTATATATTTGGTCTAGTCCGCGTCTATCACGCTCAATCTCAAAGACCCTTATGATCTCTATTACATGCTCTATGCTCCTAAGAGCGAAGACCCTGCCCAACTGATCCTCCGGTATTCTCAGAGAAACCCTACCACCAACATTACCAAACCTTAAATCCGCCTCTAAAACATCAAGTCTCTCACAAGCCTCCCTCAAAACAACATCCTCCAAGCCCGGAACTGTCGTAACCATAAGCCACACTACCCCAGCACGCGCACCAACACCGCCAGCGCCAGCAACCCCCAACATTAAACCCACCAGACAATAGCCAGACCCACAAATCCCAAAATCTAGCATCCCTCAATCCAGATTTTTAACCTTACCCTTATCAGAATGAGATTTAAGGGCGCTGAGAGGAGGGAGAGGCTATCCGGGAGATAGGGAGGTATCCATCCCCATTAGTAGATTGAATACAGAGAACCGACCGACTTAGAAAAAGGTTAAAAGGTTATCTTGCGGTAAGATTCTTCCAAGTGCAGCTAGACACATAAGGGGTGCATGGTTTGAGCGGTGTTAGAACACCAATTATACTCGTGAATTTTAAGACTTATGCTGAGGCGACTGGCGAAGCAGCTATTAGGCTGGCCGAGATGGCTGAGAAGGTTAGTGTTGAGACCAACGTCTGTATTGGCGTCGCACCCCAATTCGTCGATATACCATTAATAGCGAGGAGGGTTAGTATACCGGTCTTCGCCCAGCATATAGACCCAATAGGCTATGGAAGCTTCACCGGCCATGTGCTGCCGGAGTCCGTTAAATATGCTGGCGCAGTTGGAACATTAATCAACCACTCTGAGAGGAGGCTTAGGCTTGCGGATATAGATGCCGCCATAACAAGGGCCCGAGAGGTCGGCCTAGTATCAGTAGTATGCACAAATAATACTCCGGTAAGCGCCTCAGCGGCCGCCCTTAAACCCGACATGATCGCCGTTGAACCGCCGGAGCTGATTGGAACCGGCATACCAGTCTCCAAGGCTAGGCCTGAGGTTGTGACAGGAACCGTGGAGGCAGTCAAGAGGATCAACCCGGAGGTTACAGTTCTATGCGGAGCTGGCATAACGAATGGTGATGATGTTGCGGCGGCCATAAGACTTGGGACAGAAGGGGTCTTGGTGGCAAGCGGCATAGTGAGGGCGAAAGATCCATATAGGGTCATGCTAGACTTCGCGGAGGCAATACTTAGGGTTCAACGCCGCTGAAAAAATGCTAAAAACGGCAGTCTCTAGGTGATTATAGACTTGAAAATTAACTTTGAATGCGCCCTATGCCTCTTCCATAGGGGATACATGGAGATAATCGAGGCGACAGAGGATCCGAAGCTGAGGTTTGAGGCCGCGAGACAATTACTCAATTTTCTAGCCGAGAACCTCAGCCCAGAAGCCGTGCCAGCAATTCTCGGAACATTCCGTGATAGAATCATTAAGCGTGTAACCGGAAATCCAGACCCATATCTAGAGAAGAAGAGGCTAAGCAATATTGAGGCAATGAAGATCCTCCCACTAGCTAATAAAATAATCTCTGAGGGTGGAGATGACGAGTCAAGGTTTAGAAGGGCCTGCCTATGCGCCATCGCCGGAAACACTATAGAATTTAATATTCCGGGCCACGAATTCAGTTTTGAGGATCTTGGGAGCCTTCTTTTAGAGGCCGAGCGGAGCTTAGCCATAGACGATATATTTGAGGCATTTAGCATCGCCAAAAAATCAAATCTCATAGTTTACTTGACCGATAATGCTGGCGAGATAGCGCTCGACACCCTCCTAGTTAGGGAGCTTAAGAGGCTTGGTGGGAGGGTTATTGTGGCCGTTAAAGGTGAACCAGTTTATAACGATGCAACTATGGATGATGCCCTCTTCGTTGGGATGGATAGGGTTGCGGATAAAGTAATAACAACTGGCTCGGATACTATGGGCCTAGTAACCTCCGAGTGCAGTGAAGAATTTATGGAAGCCTATAAATCCGCAGATTTTGTTGTGGCAAAGGGCATGGGAAATGCTGAGACCTTAACAGAGATGGATCTTACGGCCCCACATCTACTCCTGCTTAAGGCGAAATGCATGAATGTTGCCAGATACTTTGGCGTTGAGCGGGGCAAGAGCATAGCCAAACTCCTATATCCCAGAAAGCCGAACATTAACTTTTAGGGGCTAGGGGAAAGGGAGATGGATGCTAACAAGGGTTAGGGCTAAAGTTCAGGGATGGATAATTGCGGAAGCCAAGCTAATGCATAGGGCAGGCCTAAAACCGAACATGGTGAGCGTTATGGGCGTGGTCTTCGGCATACTATCTGGGCTAGCATACTGGGCCGCCGGCTCATCCACAAACATAGAGATATATAGAATTTATCTTCTCTTGGCAGTCCTTCTCATATCGCTATCCGGCTTCTGCGATGCCCTAGATGGAGCATTAGCCAGACTATATGGTGAGATAACAGCCTTCGGAGGCTTCTTAGACTCCCTACTCGACAGATATGTGGATGCAGCAGTCATATGTGGATTGATTCTTGGGGGGCTGTGCGAAATCCCATGGGGCCTCCTAGCCCTACTAGGCTCGCTCCTAACAAGCTATGCTAGGGCTAGGTCTGAGGCTGCAGATGTGCCAATGGAGAGCATAGGCTTAATTGAGCGGGCTGAAAGGCTCCTAATAATAATCTTAGCGAGTATAATGGGCATAATACTGCCAGAAGTCCAACCACTAAATGTTGGCATAATACTGCTAGCTCTCGCATCAAACTTAACTGTTGCCCAAAGAACCTTCCACTTCTATAAGAAGACCAGATCGAAAAAGTAAGGTTAGAGGTGGACTCTCCTCTAAAGCACTATGTCCTTAGTTTACGCTCCTCCCTAGCCCTAACCTTAACTATACCCCTATGAACAGCACATGAAACGCAGTAATAGAGCGTCTCAGTCCGGCTCGATATATAAGCGCCCCTCTGCCTAAGCTCCCTCGCCAAAACGGGATCAACAAGCGATATGCGTCTCGTAACCTTCTTAGCCTTATCGCGCGGAACAAGCTCACCACACGCACTACAATGAACATAATCACTCTTACCCTTCTGACCCTTCGAACGACCCCTACTCTTACGCTTAAACGGCATAAGCCAACAACATCC
>JAGTQA010000038.1 GCA_018396975.1 Candidatus Bathyarchaeota archaeon
GCTTCTGGATCAACTCTGAATATATAGAGGTGGTAAGCGTGTCTCGTCACACGATCATCGCTTTTGAGCGGCTTAACACCGTCTATCCTAGAAAGCTTACTATTTAGGTATTGGGCGTTCCCGATTCGCCTCTCAGTCTGCTCGTCGAGTCTCTCAAGCTGGGCTAGGAGTATAGCTGCTTGGAACTCGGTTATGCGGTAGTTTGTTCCTGGAAGATGGTGCTCATACCATGTTCCATGGGGGAGCCTACCGCAATTATGCAGCGACCATGCCTTAATGTATAGTTCTTCACTGTTGGTGGTTACTGCACCACCCTCCCCACTCGTTATATTCTTGCTTGATTGGAAGCTGAATGCTCCTATATCACCTATCGCGCCGACCCTACGCCCCCTCCACTCCGCGCCCCAAGCTTGGCATGCATCCTCAACCACATATAAATTGTTTCTTTTTGCTATCGCTAATATTGCATCCATATCAGCCGGTCTACCCCCTATGTGAACTGGCAGTATAGCCTTAGTCCTATCAGTTATCACATCCTCAATACTCTTTGGGTCTATAGTGTATGTTTCTGGGTCTATGTCGGCGAAGATCGGAATCGCGTTAACATATAATACGGCTATCATTGTGGCCATAAAAGTGTAGGGTGGCATAATAACCTCATCCCCACAACCTATTCCAAGGGCTCTAAGCGAGATCTCTAGGGCTGCCGTTCCGCTCGAAACGGCAATGCTGTATTTGGCATGCTGGTAGGCTGCAAACTTCTCCTCAAACTCCCTCTTTCTTAAGCCGCCTATGCCCCATAGACCACTCTCAAGAACATCCTTTAGGGCCTTAACCTCTCTATCGTCAAATATGGGCCACTTTGGGAAGGGCTTCCTCCTTACGGGTTCTCCTCCCCTTAGGGCAAGCTTAGGCAATTTCCCCACAACCACCCAAAAATTACCCTTTTTCAGTTCCAATGAATTCATGGGGGTATTTAGGATTTAAAGCATGCGTTTCCAAAATGAATAAATTTCAAGCGGGCACCATAGTATCTTGGGCGGTTGATATGGTTGAAGATATCGTTAAAGCCCTTAGGGGCTATAGGATTATCGACCTATCCACTGAGATTCGGCCAAATGTCTTAAAGGTGGGCGGCGAGTTTATACGCGGCAACCAGACTCGAAGGTTTAACATACAGCAGTTCATAAATGCTGAGGACGGAACATATATGCATTTCATCGAGGCCGAGTCCCATATTGGCACTCATATTGAAGGTCCCTCACATTTAAGGGACGATCTAAAACCGCTCATAGAGCTTCCATTAGAGAGATTTATTGGCGAGGCAATAGTCCTAAAGTTTGAGGCTGACACCCAAATAAGGCCGGAACATTTAGAGAAGGTTAGGGAGGGTGATATAGTGCTTATGTGGAGCCCGGGCGGAACAACATATATCACGCCTGAAGCTGCCAAATACCTTGCGGAGAAGCGCATAAAGATGCTAGGCGTCCAGGGTGTTAGCCCAGATAAGCCTGGGGCCTATCAACCTGGCTCTGGGGTTAAGCCAGCAACCCACGTGGCGCTCCTAGAAAATGATATACCGATAATTGAGGGCCTGACTAATTTGGATGCTATTGTAAGTGAGCGGGTTTTCTTTATAGGCTTGCCGCTGAAAATTGCCCATATTGATTCATCTTGGATTAGGGCCGTAGCTCTTGAGCCGAAAATATAATCCCTAAAGGCTATCTCGATCCAACTCCAGCAATCCTAAAATCTTCAGTATGCTCTCGAAGTTCTCCCTAGATCGCTCCATCTTATACGTTCTCAGGGCTTGAATAAGTCTCTCGGCTTCTATATGCCCAAGAATATTGGCGACTAGGCTGGCCATCCTACCCCTAACAAATAAGTATTGGCTTATAGATGTTACATTAGAGGTTTTCCTCCCATCGCTCGCAGCCTCAAAGTCGATTATATGCGGCCTATCCCATCCATCAACAATTATATGTTTATCAGCCCAGCTGAGCTCGCCATGGTCTAGGCCAATTGAATCAAGTCTCCAGCATTGCTCAAGAATATCCCTGAGCACCCATCGAAGTCTCCGAGATCCCCGCTCCCTATCACCAATTATTCCCATAATCCACTCTGGAAGGAGATGCCCCTCAATATACTCCATCATTAGGAGGTTACTCGTGTAGCCTAGAATCTTTGGGCCAACTCCAACTCTATTAGCCATGCTGATCATCCTAGCCTCATGAATTATCCTATTTGGCTTAGAATCGATCCTACTAATCTTTAGGGCCGCCCTACGCCCATCCTCTAGGAGCGCTAGGACAACTATACCAACGTAACCCTTACCTAATACTGGAAGCCCGGCGACAACCTTATTACCGCTGAAGCATACTGCCCTCACACCCAACTTTCTCATCTCCCCTATCCGCCTCTCAACCTCTCCACGATCATATTTCGGATAACAGAGAATTAATCCGTATTCGGTAGACACCAAATCCTCTAAAGAGACAATAATCTCCGTCAAGGCGATATCACAACATAAATTCTTTTTCAGGCTAATATATTCCGATTGGCATTTATGGAAAAATAATTGAGGCCGAAGCCTGAAAGTCAAGCCAGGAAGCCTAGAAAGCCATTAATGAAAATTGTAGAGTGCATCAAATTATAGGGAGATTAGGGAGGAGGGAGAGGCTATACGGGAAGATAGGGAGGTATCCATGAAAAACTCTTAAGTTTACGTTCACATATTGTATCACAGGTTTCCTCCTAACCGCGTGGCTACCAAAGTCTACCCAATAGAGTGGTGCCTAGGTTGTCATCCAAAAAGCCACCTATCGTTATAGGCATAACTGGAATGCCAGGAGCTGGAAAGGACACCGTCAGGGAAATTGTGCGCGAATATGGTTTCCCAGTTATTGTTATGGGCGATGAGGTTAGGGCCGAAGCTGCCCGCAGAAACCTAGAGCCCACACCGGAAAACCTCGGCAAGGTTATGTTGCAGATTAGAGCTGAGGAGGGCCCGGAAGTTTTAGCGAGGAGATGCATACCGAAAATTAAGGCTTTGGATGCGGAGGTTGTTATAGTTGATGGACTGCGCAGCCTACATGAGGTTAGAGCATTTAGGAGAGAGTTCCCAAGATTTAGGGTTATAGCCATACATGCCTCACCAAAAACCAGATTTAAGCGTCTGCTTAAGAGGGGGAGGAGCGACGACCCAAAGGATTGGGAGACATTTTACGCTAGAGATCAGAGGGAGCTGAGCGTCGGCATAGGTGAGGTTATAGCCATAGCAGACCATATGATCATTAATGAGGGCTCAATAGAGCATTTAAAAAGAGAGATTAGGCGGGTAATAAGGAGGGTGATTGAAGACGAGCAGGCCGGTCCAGAATGTGGAAGTTACGGTTGAAGTGGAGGTAAACCCAACGGAGGACGAGAATAAAGTTAGGATCGCGGTTCAGAGGGTTCTGGGAGATATAAACCTAGAAATCGTTGGTGAGGGAAAGTATAAAAGGCTTGTTGGAAGGGCCGCGGGGCTAGAGTCCCTAACAAGATTCTACGATCTTCTCAGAAGAGAGCGCATACTAGACGCTGCGAGAACAGTACTCCTAAGGGGGGTTCAGGGGAAAAAGATAGTCTTTTACCTTAACAAGCAGGTGGCATACGTGGGGCACATATCATTCTCGCAGCCGCATGGTGAATCCCCACTTGGCCCCATACGGGTGGAGATAGAGTGTGATGAACCGCAAAGCCTAATAGATTGGCTTACACCAAAAACCGCGAAATAGGCGAGATTATCGGGGTGCATTGGGCAATGCGCATAGGCTTATCAATGCTCTTCTGCATTGGGGAGCCCTTTAAGGCCGTTATAAGGCGTCTAGATAAGATCAATGTTGAGCATGTGGAGATCGTTGATGAAGGACCCCACTCACTCAGTAGCCGGAGGATAAACATGCTCAGGAGGGCGCTTGCCACAAGGGACTTAAGCCTATCCGTGCATGCACCCTTCGCGGACATAAATATTGCATCAACATCGCCAACAATAAGATACGCCATAATGAAACGGCTCAAAAAATCCATAGCATTATCGGCGCAGCTAAATCCGGAATACTGGGTCTTCCATCCGGGCATCCAGAGTGCCATAGGCGACGCACTTCCAAACTTAGACTGGGAGATAAATCTAAGATCCATCCGCGAACTGCTCAGAGAGGCTAGAAGGTATAATCTAAAAATAACTATAGAGAATGTTCCCGACCCCTTCCCATTCCTGCTGAAAAGGGTTGATGAATTCGAAAAATTATATGAGAGCTTAGGGGATGATGGAGAAGACTTGGGCATAACATTTGATGTTGGCCACGCGAATATAAATGGGCAAATAGATGAGTTTATCAAGAGATTCCGGGATAAAATAGTTCATACCCATCTTCATGATAATAATGGGGATTCGGACTCTCACCTCGGTATAGGCTTTGGGAGAATAGACTGGATCAGAGTAATAAGCGCCCTTAAAGAAGCAAATTACAGAGGAGCTTTAACCATAGAATCTAAAGACAATATTGAGGAGAGCATTCAAACCCTTAAGAAAATACTTAGCAAGTAACCTTTGAATGAAAAATTAAATCCTAGGCTCCTCTAAGTAAGACCTAGATGGAATTATGGGTCTAGAATCATTTGCGATTAATCCGAGCATAAATGTTAGCCCATATTGCTACTCTATCTTCAGAATTGAGCCCTATTCATCTTGCGGGCATAGGTGCATCTACTGTTTTGGGCGCTGGTATAGATCTGGGTCAGAGGGCAGTGATGGGGCTGATTTTAATGTCATTAGAATCTTTAAGAAGCTACTGAAGTTTCTGAGGAGGAGGATGCTGAAAACCATACCCTTCAGGTTATCCACCCTAATCGACCCATTTCAGCCCGTTGAGGAAAAACATCAGCTAAGCAGGCATGTTATGTCCCTATGCCTAAAATATGAAACTCCATTAATAATTAATACTAAATCAACGCTCCTCTTAAGAGACGATCTCCTAAGAGTTCTGGGAGATCTGGCTAGCAGAGGACTCATTATAGTGCAGATCTCACTCTCAACAATTAATGATAGGATTGCCAGGGTTCTCGAGCCTAATGCTCCACCACCAATAAAGAGATTGGATGCGGCTGAAAGACTCTCTAGAGAGAATGTTCCCGTAATTATCCGTCTGCAGCCGCTTATACCCGGAATAACAGATTTTGAGGTTGAGGATATAATTGAGCAAGCCCATAATGCTGGTGTAAGACAGATAATCGTTGAGTCTTTAAGGGATGAGATTGAAAATATGAGGATATACGAGGAGCTAGCGTATGAGAAGAGCGCATACACTGACCTAAATAAACTATGGATTTCATACTCTCCCTCCGTTGAGGTGCCATCAAAAATTATTCGGCCGGGTGTCAACTGGAGAGTTAAAATTTACGAGGAAATTAGAAATCTATGCAGGAAGCATGGTCTCGAGTTTTCGACTTGTAAAGAAGGCTTCTACAATTACCACACTGCGGAGAATTGCTGCGGCCTACATTATTTAGAGAATGGAAAATACCTGTTGAGGCCAACATTACATGAAGCATGGATGTATCATGAAAGGTATGGTAGGCTTCCAAGATTTGATGAGCTCTCAACAAGTCTTACAGATGCATATTTATTCGGGGATGGACTGAAGCAGTATCCTAGGCCCCTAAAGAAGAAGATGATGTCCCATGAAAAGATTCTGAGGGATGTTCTTGATGAAAGACGGGAGATGATTAAAGTATTGCTTCCATTATTCCCTGAATTCGGCAGGTAATCATTTCTTAACTAAGCTAACGCATGTTTTCCATACATTATTTTGGAAGGGGAATCTCAATCGTCTCTAGGTCATTTGGTATGTGGGTATTTGGGAATATTTTTTTGGCCTGCTCCAGCAGGATTCTGGAATCGCTATATCTTGCGCTTATATGCGTTAAGACTAGGAGCTTCACGTTGGCTTTTAAGGCTATTTGGGCGGCTTCACTTGGCGTTGAGTGCCCTTCCTCCCTAGCCCTTTCAGCAAGCTCATCGCTTAAAGTCGCCTCATGAATTAAAACGTCAGCGTTCCTTGCCAACTCAACGATTTTCTCTGAGGGTCTTGTATCACCACTATAAACGATCTTCCTTCCGGGTCTAGGCGGGTCCATAACGTCTGACGGCCTAACCACTCTTCCATCTGGGAGGGTTATTTCTATGCCTCTCTGGAGCGCTGACCATAAGGGCCCTTTTGGGACACCTAATGCTGTAGCCTTCTCGGGGTGGAATCTGCCCGGTCTAGGCTTCTCGGCTAAAGCATACGCTAATGATGGTATTGAATGCTCAGCCCAGACCCCATATATCTCGTAATCCCTATCCTCATACACCACCCCCTCACGGCTCACCTCATAAACATCTACTGGAAAGCTTAACCAAAACTTCACTGTTCTAAAGATTGACTCCATGAAGTCCTTGATTCCGGGCGGACCATAGATTTGGAGTGGCCTATCCCTACCTAGAAGGGACATTGTCTGGATCATTCCAGGTAAGCCCAGAACGTGGTCCCCATGCATATGCGTTATGAAGACTACCATTCTCCGGTTTAGTCCGATACCAGCCCTAATTATCTGCCTCTGCGCCCCCTCACCGCAATCGAACATTAATATGTCGCCCTCACGTTGAACCACAATTGATGGGAGCGACCTGTCAATTGTCGGTACGCTTGCTGCGGTTCCCAGAAAGACTATTCTTAAGCTCATCCCCTAATCATCTCCAGACCGTCTGAAGACGGCTATCTCCCGTGTAAGTCTCCTATGAACATATATGAAGTGGGATTCGAGGTGCTTAAACCCGTGTCTCTTACCAATCTCTTGAATCCCAATAGTTTTGGGGGCCGCAACGCAGATAAAACCTCCATTCCTAAGGACATCAGCAGCCTTCAAAAAGAAATATTCTAAAATATTTTTGGTTGAAAGGCCAAGTGTTGAAGCTGCCGATCCATAAGGTGGATCTGTAACGATATGGTCGACTTTCATGGATGTTATTGGTGGGAAGCGCGCGTCAGCAACAACAAGCCCCTCCGGCTCTATGCCAAAGCTCCTCAGATTCATCCGGCTTCCCTCAATCATGCGCCTCTTAACGTCTAGGCCTATAATCCGGCATCCAATTAGACCAGCCTCAATAAGTAGGCTTCCAGTTCCACAGAATGGGTCTAGAACGAGGTTTCCGGCCTTGGCGCGTGCTAAGTTAACCATGCACCTAGCCATCTTAGCTGTCATGGCTGCCGGGTGAAAGAAAAGCCTCCTTCTAGGTCCGCGCTCCAGCAGGTCTCTATGCTTTATCTCTGCAAGTCTCAGCCCGAAAAAGAACATTCCATCCGTCAATATGCCTAAGAAAGTTTTACTGGGTCTTTTGAGGTCAACCCTAATCCCCCTGCCTCTAGACTCCTCAAATATTATTTCGCCGATTTCCTTCTCTAGCGCTAAGCAGCTGATCTCTGGACTGTCCCCCCTAACCCTCAGAACTCTGACAATAAAGGTCTCCCCCTCGCTCATAAACTGCGTGAAATCGACGCATTTAACTGTCGATAGGATCTCATCCACATCAGCCCTGCACCAAAATATTTCTAGGCAGCATGCCTTGGCCAGCGCAGACCTAAACCTAACAGTCTCAGCGCATCTGGCATCCGCCTCAACCCTTAGGAGCTGAGTTAACTCGCCTAAGACACTATAGCTGTACCCCTCAGATTCAAGTATGGCTTTTACTTCGGAGTATGGGAGCGTCGGGTTTTCGCCTGAGATTAGAAAGAAGAGTCTGGCCACCTTAGAGTCCTCATTAATCTTATATACGCATGGGCGGTCTAATTAGGTATCTTTTAGTCGCTTATTTAGGCACCGCCCTCCTTTTTCCTTAGATATTCCTCGAGGAGTTCCTTCGCCCTATCCATCCTAATCTTTCTCTCCTCAACCATCCGTTCGGCTATTATATCAATTAGCTCGCCAGTTGCACCAGCCATAATCGCTATGTTCCTGGCATGTAGCGACATATGTCCCCTCTGTATCCCCTCATGTGCAAGAGCTCTTAATGCGGCAAGGTTCTGGGCTAGGCCGACTGCAGCCATAACCTCGGCGAGTTCGCGGGCGGATTTAACACCGAGAATCTTTAGGGCTATCCTAGCTATTGGGTGGACTTTAGTTGCCCCGCCAATTATGCCCACGGCCATGGGCATCTCTATCGAGCCCACTAGATCACCATCCTCATTTTTCTCCCAAACTGAAAGCGGTAAATATCGTCCTGTCCTAGCAGCGTAGGCGTGTGCACCAGCCTCAATAGCCCTATGGTCATTACATGTTGCTAGGGCGACAGCTATAACACCATTCAATATTCCCTTATTATGGGTTGCAGCCCTATAGGGATCTGCGGCCGCAAATGCATAGGCCTCAAGTATTCCATCAACAACCTCCTCTCCCCCAACAGCATTTTTATCAACAATAGCCCATGCCCTAGCAAGCCTCTCGGTTGCAAGGTTAGAAACTATTCTAAGGAATACTTTACCTCCAGTTATGCGCTCTATTAATGGTGCGACTGCCTCACACATAGTATTAACGGCGTTAGCGCCCATGGCATCTCTACAGTCAACGAGGAGTTCCGTTATAACCATTGGCCCCCTAATGGTCTCGATAACCTTAACTCTTAAGTCCTTTGCTCCACCTCCAAGGGAGACCAGCAGCGGATCCTGCTCATTAGCCTTCTTTAGTATCTCCTCCTTAGACTCTAGTATCGCCATCCTAGCCCTATGCGGATCCTTAATCTTAACCGCCTGTATCTGCCCAATCATTATCGGCTCTGTGCTGCTCGTGAATATCCCGCCTTTGCTCCTCATCATCTTAGCACCATAGCTCGCTGCTGCCACAACGGATGTCTCCTCAATAACCATGGGAATCATGTAATCTCTGCCATTAATTAGGAAGTTCACGGCCACGGCGAACGGCATGGGGAAAATCCCTATAACATTCTCTATCATTCGATCTGCTAGGTCTAGGCTAAGCGAGCTCGGAGCCCTAAGCATATTAACTTCCTCATCAGTTAGATCGGCAAACTCCTTGACCAACCTAAGTCTCTCATCTATGCTCATCTTATAGAAGCCGGAAATATTGGATGTCTTTCCCAAACCCTCATCTCCTATAACAAAGCCTTTATGGACAAAGCAATATTATATCGTTAATAAATATGAGCTTAACCCTAACCTAATATCCCGAGGACTGGTTTAGATCAATCTCCTCAACGAGTCCTTTTTCCTTAAGTCTGCCTAGAACCGCAACTATCTCCCACAAATGGCAATCGAATCTCCTCCATAATTCCGAGAGCGGCATCCTACCCCTCTCCCTTAATAGGGCGTAAACCTCACTCTCAAGTTCGTCTAAGGAGCGGCGTTTAATCAGGTAATAGTGGGGGCCTTTAATAACCCCCTCTCTATCTTCTAGGGAAATAGCGGTAACATCTACCATATTATTCTCCCAAAATATCTAATCCTTTCTAACCTTTAACCTTTCCCGTGCCCCTCTTTTTCTTTAGGTAATGCTGGATTTTCCTCCGGTGTGGGTAGGGTTGGAGGTGTTGTCAGCATGGCCCAGCCTATCCAAGCCATAACAAATAGGAAGAGGTAAACAAATATTAGGACCGGTATTAATATCGCCCACTCGCTAATAGTCCTCCCAAGAAACGGGTCTGTTATATCTGGCGGTGATAGAAAGAGAGCCCAAAAATAAACTATCATCGCGGTAACACTGGCTACGATTAATAGGGCGCCCCAAAGAGTATCACGCATACCATGAGCCTCCACAAAATAAGGGAACAGATAAATTTTTACTTAAAAATTTTGGAATGAAACCCCTTAAATAGTGTATTAGAGAGCGTATATTGTGGTGGGCGATTGATGATTAGGAAGCTTCAGGGGATTGTTATTGGAATAGAGCGGACAGGCGAGTATATTACTGATGAGGAGGGTGATAGGTGGGAGAAGTGCATCCTCACCATTGAGCTAATCGGTTTTTCAAAGCGCACGCCGAATCAGACTCTCCCAGAAAATTTAAAGGGCAAACGCGTGAAGATAGTGCGCTACTGCCTGTATGATTGGCATTATAAGCTGGGTGTAAAGAAGACCCTTGAGCTGGATGAGACGGAGGCGGTTCTATCGGGCAAACCAACCCAGACCGTCTTCTGGTAGGGTTTGTATGAGGCTATGGAACATGGAGGCTCTCAGTCGCCCTAAATCTGGCACGTCGCTTTATGTGGGTTGTTAAGAGATGCCTTGAAGGATGCGATGTTTCATGTCTAATGAAATGTGACATCATCCTGTAAAATAGGTGTATTGGAACCCGAAATTTTACACTTGAAAAGCAAAAAGGCCGTTGGGACCAGGCCTGCTAATGTATTAGGCATATATATGTGTCAATATTCTAAGCGTAATAGTAAGTTTAAACTTTGGGCCGGCCAGTGCATTTATTAGCGCCTTGATGGTGGAGTGTATGTCATCGAAGTTCACTAAGAGATGGGAGGAGGGGGAGCTGAGGGGGCTTAAGGCGGCGCTGAGGCCCTCTGAGCCCCTAAAGAATAAGATTGAGCTGGCCATTAAACGTGTTGAGGCCCAAATACAGTATTTGGATGGGGTTCTAAATCGCCTAAGCGAGAGGGATAAATACTTATTCTCTAAAATTGTTGAGGCATATTCTAGACATCAAATGCAGAGAGCACGCGTCTTAGCAAATGAGCTCGCCGAGTTAAGGAAGATGGCAAACTTTATGATGAACGCTGAGCTTGCTCTTGAAAGGGTCGCATTACGATTGAGAACCGTTACGCAGCTCGGCAATGTTGTGGCAACGCTAGCTCCAGCAACGCAGGTTTTACAGAGTGTTAGGGCTGGAGTAGGTGGCCTATTACCTAACGCTGAGAAGGAGCTCGGGCAAATTGGAGCCATGCTTAATGACTTAATTGTGGAGGCTGGACAAGTTACTGGGGTAACCCCGGACTTTGAAGTTGCAAATGATGACGCCCAGAAGATTCTTAGCGAGGCGGCCCTACTAGCTGAGCAGCGTATGAAGGAGAGGTTCCCGGAGCTCCCATCCCTAAAGGCCGGGGAGGAGAGCAGCGAGGATTCCAGGTTCCCAGAAGAGTAGGTAACTGTTAGAGGTGATAAGATATGTTGGCTGCAAAGGGATTTCCAACACTAATTGGTAGGATTGTTAAAGATGAGAGTGGCAGGGAGATTGGTAAGATAGTCTCATTCGTGATAGATTCCTCGGGCGACGTTAAGGAGGTGCTCCTTGAGAATAAGAGTGAAGAAATTATCAAGTATCCTATTGAGAGGATCAAGACTGTTCAAGATGATGTCCTATTAATTTCTGATATTGAGAGGCGAACCGAGAAGCTCTGTGAGGTTTTTCCAATACTATGTAGGAAGCGCGAGATACTGGAGTCTCTATTCAAGAATAAGGAGATATTGCCAGAAATTTATGAGGGCTTAAGCGCGGAGTTCGATAAGTCCCTAAATGATTTAAGGGCAGAGGCCCAGAATCTTTTGGGTGAAATAGAGAGGCAGGTTCAGGCTCAAGAGAATAATATTAAGATGCTTCATTTGGCTAGGGCATTTCTCGAGATGGAGCATGGTGTAGGGAATTTGAAGGATGATATCTTTCGGCAGTCCCTGCTATCCATTCTTAGAGAGATAAAGTATGCCTCCTATAGAAAGATGAGCCTATTAAAGACTAGGGATAGGATAATAAGCCTAACTATTCAGGCTGATAAGGCTGACCTAAACACTGCTAATGTTGGTGATTATGGAGATCGTAAGCCAGCGATAAATGTGCGCATAACCAGCGAGTAGAGTGGACTGGGCTCTGGGGGTGGCGTTTATCCCTGCAATTAAGGAGATATTTGGGAGGGTTAAGAAGCCGCTGAATGAGACTCTCCTAGAGGCTATTCGCGAGCTTGGGAAGCACTACTCCATGCTTGAGCTAGCCTATAAAAAGCTGGCTAAGAGGGATAGGGAGCTATTTAATGAGTGCGTCTCCTACCTCGGCAGGGGCCTAAAGAACAAGGCAATAATATATGCTAATGAGATCGCCGAGATAAGGAAGCTCATGTCTATAGTGCAGGGCATGCAGCTAACTATTGAAAAGGCCATATTGAGGCTTGAAACCTTCAGGACTGTTACGCCGACGCTGGAGGACATAAGGGGAGTCTTTAATGAGGTTAAGGGCGCACTTGAGAGTGCCGCTAAGATTATGCCCTCCCTAACACCTGAAATAAATGGCCTAATGAACTCTATAAATGATCTTATCGCGGCGACGGAGATAACTCTAACCCCACCAGAGCCCATTGTGGTCAAGGATGAGGCCACAGAAGCTATCCTTAAAGAAGCATCTGAACTCCTAAGAGAGGAGATTGCGAGTAAGATTCCTGAGCCTCCCATGGAGTCTCCTCTTCCAGAGCCCGCTGTTGCCCTTAAGCCCCGCATAGCTCTAACTGTTGATGGCTATGAGGCTTATGTGGGCGCTGATGGCTCAATAATTGATGCTAGAGATGAGCGGACGAATGTCTTAGCCGAGGAGCTAGTCTTAGACTATATTGAGCGGAATAATGGTGAAATGAATATTTCAAAGTGCGCTAGGGAGCTAAATATGCCCCAAAACAAAATCATGGAGATTCTTGAGTCCCTAAGTAAGAAAGGGAAGATTAAGATTGAGTAGGTGTATGGAAATTTATGAGCGCGGCTCAAGAGCTGGAGCAGCTAGCTCTTAAATATGCGGAGCAAGCCGTGGCTCTGGACCGGCAGGGAAAGAGGGAGATGGCCATTGAAGCCTACCAGAAGGCAATAGACAGCCTACTGAAGATCGTTAGGATAAATCCGAACTATGAACTGAATAAGATATATCTGCAGAGGGCTGAGGCATATAGAAATAGGATTGCGGTGCTCAAGTCCTCCCTACACCTAGGCTCATCTGAGAGCCTAAGCGATGGAAGGACGCCCATTGAAGATTTAGTTATGAGGGAGCCGCCGGAAGTTACATGGGATGATATTGTTGGGCTTGAGGATGCTAAGAGGGCAATTAAGGAGGCAATAGTTTACCCATCGCTTAGGCCGGATCTATTCCCCCTAGGATGGCCTAGAGGCATACTTCTCTTCGGCCCACCAGGCTGCGGTAAGACCCTTCTAGCGGCTGCCGTCGCCAATGAGATAAAGGCTAAATTCATACCTATCGACGCGGCATCTATAATGTCTAAGTGGCTTGGTGAGGCCGAGCAGAATGTTGCTAGGCTCTTTAATCTGGCGAGGAGGGAGGCTAAGAATTCCCCAGTTATAATCTTTATTNGACGCGGCATCTATAATGTCTAAGTGGCTTGGTGAGGCCGAGCAGAATGTTGCTAGGCTCTTTAATCTGGCGAGGAGGGAGGCTAAGAATTCCCCAGTTATAATCTTTATTGATGAGCTCGACTCCCTCATGGGTGTTAGGCGATTTGAGGTTGGTGGTGAGACTAGGGTTAGAAACCAATTCCTTAAGGAGATGGATGGCATAATAGATAAGAAGAATCCGATAAAAGTTTATGTTATTGGGGCAACCAATAAGCCATGGGACCTAGACCAACCCTTCATAAGAAGATTTCAGAAGAGGATTTATGTTCCCCCACCAGACTATAAGCAGCGCCTCGAAACCTTCAAGCTCTACACGAAGCCCCTAAAACTCGCTCCAGATGTTGATCTAGATAGGCTAGCTAGGCTTACTGAAGGCTTCTCCGGAAGTGACATCATGGATGTCTGCCAATCAGTTCAGCTTAAAGTTAATAGTGAAATATTTGAGAGGTGCGAGGATTACACTAAAGCCGAACCTAGACCAATAACTATGCGAGATTTCCTAGAGGTTCTCGAGAAGAGGAAGCCGAGCATATCAAAAGAATCAATAATGCAGTATGAGAAATGGTTTAACGAATTTAAAGCACTATAATTAACGCGTACTTTAAGCGTTAGCGTTAAGATTATTATACCGTTCTTACTTAAACAATTTTGTCTATTAGCGAAAAGCCCGGTGGTGTAGTGGACAAGCATAGCGGGCTTTGGACCCGCTGACGGGAGTTCGAATCTCCCCCGGGCTACCAAAAATAGGCAGCCATCTTTCGAAATAACCTCCCATATTTAATGGGAGATTAAACTCTTTTATATTACTCCAAGGTAAAATCTTAATTATGTTGAAGTATGTTAAGCGTGTTGGTCCTGGACGTAGGCTTGAGAATCGTAGGGTGGCTATAATAGTTGCCCACGAGTTTGAGGATGTAGAGCTCCTATATCCATTTTTAAGGCTTAGTGAGGAGGGAGCGGAGGTAGTCATAGTTCCAGTTGAGAGTGGGCTTCATCCAAGACCCTCTGTTAGAGGTAAACCGGTGACCGGACGATATGGAACACCAATACCCCTGGAAGTCTTCGGGGAAGGTGTGAGATACGCCATAAAAAGGCTGAATGAAATTAATATAGAAGATTTTGACGCTCTGATTTTTCCCGGAGGCTTCTCCCCAGACGCCCTAAGAATAATGCCGGGAGTCATAGAACTCGTTAAGAATGCTCATGAAAAAGGTAAGATTATAGCCGCCATATGTCATGGACCCCAAGTTTTAATATCAGCTGGGCTTGTAAGGGGTAAAAAAGTGACTAGCTATATAGCTGTCAGAGATGATCTAGTGAATGCCGGAGCCCTCTTCATAGATGAGCCCGCTGTTAGAGATGGAAACATAATAACTGGTAGAGTACCCGACGATCTACCGGAATTCTGCCAAATGATAATTGAAGCCCTATCACAAACATAAAAACCCGCTGATGGAGAGCTAACATTTTTAGGTAAGGGAAAACATAAAATAAAACTGTTAAGAGCACCCATAAAGTTGCCGGGGTAGCCTAGCCTGGTTTGGGCGCCAGACTCATAATCTATTAGCATAGAAAGGGTCAGAACAGCATAAGACGATAGGAGATCTGGAGGTCGCGGGTTCGAATCCCGCCCCCGGCA
>JAGTQA010000020.1 GCA_018396975.1 Candidatus Bathyarchaeota archaeon
AGCACTCAGGGATTTAATCGGAGGCATAGGTGAGAGCCCCACTGACCCAACGTTAATAGCGACCCTAAACGGCTCAGCAATAAACTTGTCTAGCAGCGGCCGGGTCACTCTGAAAGATGGAGATGTCCTAGCGCTTATGACGGTTATCGGCGGCGGATGAGGGAAGGCAGTTACGCTGAAAGAAGGGGAAAATTCTTATAAATAAGCGTGCATTTTTGTTTTTCACCAAACAATAATAATAGTGGTATTGGTGGATAGCCCGTGCCAGAATGGGGATACTCTATAGTGGGCTTAGACCCAGCCAACACGGCTAAGGCAAGCGGTAGGGAACTTAGGATATCGCCTAAAGCAGCCAGGGAGGTGTGCGCCGCAATAAAAGGCATGATGCTTGACGAGGCCAAAGAGTTTCTGAGACAGGTTATTGCAAAGAGAAGGGCTGTCCCCTACAGGCGATATAAGAAGAAGCTTCCTCATAGGCGTGGGCTCCAGAAAGCCATGGCTGGCAGATACCCAGTTAAGGCAGCCACAAAAATCCTCGAGGTCCTTGAGAGCGCTGAGGCAAATGCCGAATATAAGGGCTTAGATACTGAGAGGCTCAAAGTAATTCACGCCGCCGCCTATCCGGGCGCTAAAATCAGGAGGTATATGCCTCGGGCTTTCGGCAGGGCAACCCCCAAATTTGAGACCCTCTGCCACGTTGAAATAGTCCTTGAGCAGATCAAAGAGGGATAGGTTATGCCCTTCATCAAGCAGCTTGTTAATGAGACAATTAGAAAGGCTGAAATAGACGAGTTTCTCTGGAAGGAGTTTGAGAGGGCTGGCTACGGCGGGGTTAATATAACAAAGACCCCGCTTGGCACAAACATCGTTATATACGCCATGCGCCCCGGATTTATTATAGGGCGTGGTGGAGAAACAATAAAGAGCCTTGCTAAGATTCTTGAGGAGAAATTCAACCTCCCAAATCCCCAAATCTCCGTAGCCGAGATAGAGGTTCCAGAACTGAATCCATATGTTATGGCCTCTAGGATAGCTGCCGCGCTTAGGCGCGGTGTTCATTTTAGGAGGGTTGGTTTCTGGGCCCTTAATCAAATAATGAGTGCGGGCGCGTTAGGGGCCGAAATAATTATTAGCGGTAAACTTAGAACTGAAAGGGCTAGGGCTGAGAAGTTTAGGGATGGATATATCCCCAAGAGTGGAGATCCCGCAATGAAGTATGTTAAGAAGGCCGTTGCCCACGTTCAGCTCAAGCCCGGAATATTCGGTGTTAAAGTGATCATAGTCTCACCAGATGCCAAGTTCCCGGATGAGATTGAGATCCTCGAGGGCAAGATTGGGGAAAGCGTTGCGGAAGAGGGTGCGGAAGAATCGTAGATGGGAGGAGTGAAGTTTGGCGATTCTTAGAATGAAGGAGATTAGGGGCATGCCCCGTGAGGAGCGGGAGAGGAGGCTTAACGAACTCCGCGCGGAACTAGCTAGGCTTAGAACCATGGTTAAGGCTGGAGGCTCCATTGAGAAGCCAGCTAGGATTAGGGAGATTAGGCGGACAATAGCCCGCATATTAACCGTCAATAATGAGGAGGATAGGATGGCGCGATGAAAAACCTCTCCCACATACTACAAGATGAGTTTATTGGGTTAGAGGTTAAGGTTGTTAGGAGCACGAACCCCAGCTGCATTGGCCTATCAGGCCGAGTTATTGATGAAACCAAAAATACATTCAAGATTCTCTCTAGAGATGGGGAGAAAGTCCTAATTAAAGAGAACTGCATCTTCCACTTTACCCTCCCAGATAAAACAGTTATTGAGGTGGACGGTAAAGTTTTAATTGGCCGTCCAGAAGATAGGGTTAAGAGAATTGTTAGGAGACGTTGGTAATGTCGCTTGAAACGGTTAAGAAGCCCGAGAAGGCATGTAATGATCCAAACTGCCCATTCCACGGCTCCCTAAAGATTAGGGGCCGGATACTTGAGGGCATAGTTGTGAGCGCTAAGATGGATAAGACGGTTATTGTTAGACGCGACTACGCGAAGTATGTTCCAAAATATAAGCGCTATGAGCGTAGGCATAGCCGCATACCAGCCCATAACCCACCATGCATAAATGCAGCCGAAAACGATATGGTTAGGATAGCGGAATGCAGGCCGATAAGCAAAACAGTCTCCTTTGTTGTAATAGAGAAGATAGGGAAGGGATCCGAAAGTGGCGGCTAAAGCTAAGACAAGGGGCTTACAGGCTAAGGGTGTTGGAAAGCCTAAAATTAAGATAAGTAGGGGGATTAATGTTGGGTCGCTGATTAAATGCACCGACAACTCCGGAGCAAAGATCCTCCGAGTAATCCAAGTCATAGGATATAAGGGTAGGCATAGAAGGGTTCCAGCCGCATCAGTTGGTGACTCAGTAATAGTCTCGGTTAGGAGTGGGGCGCCAGACATGCGCAAGAAGATATTCCACGCCGTAATAGTTAGGCAGAGGAAGCCCTATAGGCGGCCGGAGGGCATATGGGTTCAATTCGAGGATAACGCAGCCGTCCTTATAACTCCTGAGGGGGAGATGAGAGGTTCAGAGATACGCGGTCCAGTTGCTAGGGAGGCGGCTGAGAGGTGGCCCAGAATAGCCAGCGCAGCCAGCATAATAATATAGGAGGGTGATGTAGCAGCCATGAGGAGTAAATCAACTAAGCCCAGCAAGCAGAGGAAGATGCTCTATCAAGCGCCATATCATATTCGAGGCAAGATTCTATCTGCACATCTATCAGAGGAGCTCCGCAAAGAATATGGAACTAGATCCCTACCGATTAGGGCCGGAGACACGGTTAGGGTTCTTAGAGGCGACTATAAGGGTGTTGAAGGAAAGGTTATGAGGGTTGATAGGAAGAAGTATCGCATATTTATTGAGGGTATAACCCGCGAGAAGGCTGATGGAACAACAATACTCGTTCCTATCCACCCATCTAAGGTTGAGATTACGCGCCTAAACCTAGATGATAAGCTTAGGAAAAGAATATTAGAGAGAAGGGGCCTTATTGAGGAGACTAGGAAGGAAGTTGAGGCCATGGCACAGGCACCGGCTAGTGGTGGTGAGTGAGAATGGGAAAGATGGGCGGCAGCCGGCACCTTAAGCGGGAGATGACGCCCACATTCTGGCCCATACATAGGAAGAAGTTTGTCTGGGCCCTAAAACCTAGCCCGGGCCCTCACCCAATTGAGCGTTGCATACCCCTAGGAGTCATTGTGCGTGATCTTTTAGGCCTAGCCGAGACAATGAGGGAGGCTAAGAAAATAATTGCCCAGGGAAAGATTCTTGTCGATGGGAGGATTAGGCGTGATGAGCACTTCCCAGTTGGGCTGATGGATGTGGTCTCAATACCCGAGATTAACGTAAACTATAGGGTTCTCCCATGCGAGAAGGGTTTAATATTACATGAGATTAGTGCTGAGGAGGCAAAATATAAGATATGTAGGATTGAGAATAAGACGGTTGTTGACGGCGGGCATATTCAACTAAATCTCCACGATGGAAGAAACATATTAATACGTAGCGAGGACCCAAACAGCCCAGCTGGAAACATCTATCGGACCCTTGACACCCTAAAAATAAGCATACCGGAGCAAGAGATTCTTGAGCATCTAAAACTGGAAGTTGGAATGATGGGTCTAATTGTTGATGGGGAGAACATTGGAAGGTATGGAATTATTAGGGCTATTGAGAAGCGTGAGGGGCAAAAGAGGCGTAAGAGTCTCGTAACCATTGAAGCTGACAGCGGATCATACCAAACAATATTAGACTATGTGTTTGTTGTGGGCGATAATATGCCCAGAATATCCTTACGTGGGGTGAGGGAAGCCTATGCTCTCAGCTGAAGGTGTTGAGGATTTTAAGTCTAAGTGGCAGAAGAATCCGATGCTTAGACCTAGAATCGAGAAGGTTGTTGTAAATTGTTCCGTTGGGAAATCCGGCGAGCCCCTCGAGAAAGCAATGAAGATTATTGAGGAGATAACTGGGCAGAAGCCCTGCTTTAGGAGGGCTAAGAAGACTATTAGGGATTTCGGGATAAGGCGGAAGGAGCCTATAGCATGCCTTGTAACACTTAGGGGTGAGAGAGCCCTAGAGTTTCTGAAGAGGGCCCTGGAGGCTGTTGACAATAAGATTCCAGCAAGCTCATTTGATAAATTTGGAAATTTCTCTTTTGGCATTAGGGAACATATTGACATACCAGGAACTAGGTATTCTCCAGACCTCGGCATAATAGGCATGGATGTCTGCGTATCGCTTTGTAGGCCTGGATATAGAGTTAAGTATAGGAGGAGATCAAGGTCGAGGGTTGGCTCAAAGCATAGGTTGACAGCCGAGGAGGCAATGGCTTTCTTAAGGGAAGAGTTTGGTGTTGAGATAACGGAGGGACGGGGTAAATGAGCGAGAAAGGCCAGAGAAAAGCGCGGAAGTTCGGTAAGGGGAGTAGGCCGTGCCGGAGATGCGGCTCTTACGGGCCAATAATAAGAAAATATGGCCTAAACCTCTGCCGCCAGTGCTTCAGGGAGGTTGCTGAGAAGCTAGGCTTCAAAAAATACAATTGATGGAGGGGTCACTGAATGAACATGGATACAATATCAAATGGCCTAACAACAATAATGAATAATGAAATGAGACGGAAGAAGGAATGTTACATAATGCCAGCCTCAAAGCTTCTGGGTAATGTACTCAGGGTTATGCAGATGAATGGGTATATCGGCGAGTTCGAGTTTATCGATGACGGTCGGACGGGCAAGTTTAGGGTTCAGCTCCTGGGAAGAATAAATAAGTGTGGGGCAATAAGGCCAAGATACTCATTTAAGGTTAAGGATCTTGAGAACTGGGAGAAAACTTATCTCCCAGCTAGGGACATGGGGATACTAATAGTTACGACATCGCAGGGAGTCATGTCCCATATTGAGGCTAGGAAGAGGGGTATTGGAGGAAAACTCTTAGCATACGTGTATTAGATGGGGGCTCGGCTGGATGCAGGAGATAGAGGTTCGAAGGGTGAAGGTTCCCGAGGGCGTTAAAGTTAATGTTGTAGGGAAGACTGTTGAGGTTATAGGTGAAAGGGGTCGGTTAACCCGAGACTTCTCAGATCACCCGGTAAATATACGCATCATAGATGGTGAGGTTGAGGTCTCAGCCCTCTGGCCTAGAAGGAGGGAAAAGGCCTGCGTTGGAACAGTTGCGGCCCATATCAGGAATATGATTAGGGGTGTGACAAAAGGCTTCACCTATAAGCTTAAGATAGTATTCGCTCACTTCCCAATATCCGTTAAGGTTGATGGAGATAGGGTTCTAATAGAAAATTTTATGGGCGAGAGGGCTCCAAGAATTGCAAAGATAGTTGGCAGCACAAAGGTCATTGTTAAAGGTGACGACGTGATAGTTCAGGGAATAAACCTTGAGGAGGTAAGTCAGACCGCAGCAAACATAGAGCAGGCAACAAAAATAAAGAATAGGGATCCGCGCAGATTCCTAGACGGCATATATGTTTATGAGAAGCTGGAGGGTTTAGTTAGTTGAGCTCTGAAAAGATTAGGGATAACCTAGAAAAGATGGTTGAGTTAAGGGAGAAGGTAAAGAGTAAGAAGCCAGACTTCGTTAGACAGGAGAGCTGGCGGTATGAGCGTGTTGATGAGAGCTGGAGGAGGCCTAGGGGCATAGATAGTAAGATGCGAAAGGAGGTTAAGGGCTGGCCGGCTAGGGTCAAAGTGGGTTATAGAGGTCCGAAGGCTGCTAGGGGCCTTCACCCCTCAGCCTATAAGGAGGTAATTGTCCATAATATTGAGGATTTAAGCAAGGTAGATCCGAGGACCGAGGCTATAAGAATCGCTCATACCGTTGGCGCTAGGAAGAGGGCTGAAATACTTAATAGGGCGAGGGAGCTGGGCATACATGTTCTGAACCCCGGAGTTGTAGCAGGGGCTGAGACTGGTAAATCTGCAAAGACTAGCTAAGTTTGGCATGAATATGGAGGTGCTTCAATCTTGAGCTTGAGGAGCCAACGTAGGATGGCTGCGGAAATACTTGGCGTTGGTGAGGGGAGGGTTTGGATAGATCCGGAAAGAATCGAGGATGTTGAGGCTGCAATAACAAGAGAGGATATTAAGAGACTAATACATGAGGGCGTCATAAGGAAGGTTAAGGAGAAAGGCGTTAGTAGAGCGAGGGCGCGAATCATCCACGAGAAAAAGAAGAGGGGCAAACGCAGGGGCGCTGGCAGTAGAAGTGGGTCAAGGAAGGCTAGGGTTGACTTAGACAGGGTCTGGGTTGAAAAGATTAGGGCTCTTAGGGAGAGGCTCCGCGAGCTTAAGGAGAAGCGCATCATAACAACTAGGGTTTACAGGCAGCTCTACTCTAAGGCTAAGGCTGGAGTATTCGGGTCTATTGCGGATCTACACCGCTATATTGAGGTTCACGGCTTAAGGAGGAAGCGTTAATGGCTAAGGGTCCATCATATAGTGTCCCATTTAGGAGGCGGAGGGAGGGTAAAACAGACTATAGGCTTAGAAAGAAACTCATAATTTCAAAGATGCCTAGGCTCGTTGTGAGGAAGACTGGGAGAAACATCATCGCGCAACTTGTTAGGGCAACTGTTATAGGCGACATAGTAATAGCATCAGCCCACTCCCATGAGCTAAGAAAGAGATATGGTTGGCTTGGAAGCCTAAACAACCTTCCAGCAGCATACCTAACAGGTTTACTATGTGGTCTGAGAGCGGCTGCTAAGGGGGTTGAGAAGGCCATATTAGATATAGGATTGCATGCGCCATCAAAGGGCGCCGGAGTATTCGCTGCAATGAAGGGTTTTGTTGACGCCGGCGTGGAGGTCCCACACGACGAAAATATACTTCCGGATGAGTCCAGGATACGCGGCGAGCATATAGCCGAATACGCAAGGATGCTGGAGTCAGAAGACCGCGAGAAATACTCAAGAATGTTCTCTGAATATTTGGCTAGGAATATGCCGCCGCAGAAGCTCCCAGAACACTTCGAGATGGTTAAGGAGAAGATTTTGGCGGAGTTTAAAGGCAGAAAAGAGTAAGCTTCTATAAAATTAAGGTTTTTTCAAGTCTATTTCGACATAATATAGGTTTCCCTCAACTCTATACCTCAATGGATAGCCGGATTTCTTAAATATATGCATCATCCTCGTGTTCTCTATGAGAACCCACGCCGTGAACCTCCTTATCCCGCGGGATTTAGCCACTTCAGCCAGATAATTAAATAGTGCGGTTCCTAACCCCTTATTTTGCCAGTCATCCCTGACTACAAGAGATACCTCAGCCATATCTGTGTTTGGTATGCGCGAGTAGCTTCCCATAGCCACTATAACCTCACTCCCATCTTCCGTTATCGTTCCAACGACACTCATCTCATTATTATAGTCAACCACTACGTATGGCCAGATGCGCCTCAATGGCATGAAACTTAATGAGCCTAGATACCTTCTTTTAACACTCTCCTTTGAGAGCGCATAGAAGAAGTGTTGTTTTAACGTTGCATCTGAGGGTTTTATTGGTCTCAACAGAACTTTTGATCCATCCTTGAGCGTAACATGCCGCTTAAGATCCTCTGGATACTCTATCTCCGGGAAGGGCATTATCTCCTCTGGGACATAGTGGTATCTTTTAGCCCGCTCAAGCAACTTATTCCTAAATCTTGGGTTAGCGATGCTTATTAGCGCTAGGGCTCTCTCTTTTATAGTTTTACCCCTAAGGTGGGCTACGCCATACTCTGTAACCACATAATCCACGTCGCCCCTAGTTAAGACCACACCAGCACCCCTCGTTAGAAAATCCTTTATGCGCGATATCTTCCCATCCTTGGCGGTTGATGGTATAACTGTTATGGCCTTACCGCCCCTAGATAGCCTAGCACCCCTCATGAAATCCGCCTGCCCACCCAGCCCGCTGTAGAATCTATAGCCCAGCGAATCCGAGCAGACCTGCCCAGTTAAGTCGACCTCAAGCGCCTGATTTATTGCAACCATCTTATCATGCTGGCTTATGATAAATGGATTGTTTACGTAGTCTGAGGGATGAAACTCGACCATGGGGTTATTATCGATGAAATCGTATAGCTTCCGTGTTCCCATAGCAAATGATGCCACTATCTTTCCTCGGTTAATGGTCTTCTTGGCGCATGTTATCACGCCCTCCTCAACTAGATCTACAACACTCTCGGTTAGTAGCTCCGTATGTATTCCTAGGTCTTTTTTGTCCACTAAAGAGCTTAGTATTGCATCTGGTATGCTGCCTATGCCTATCTGGAGCGTTGATTCATCCTCGATAAGCTCTGAAACATATCTTGCTATGCGCTCCGAGACTATATCTGGCTCCGGGCGCGGCGCCTCGAGAATCGGCTCATCATGCTCAACAACAATGTCAATATCTCTCACATGTATGAAGCTGTCGCCTAAAACCCTAGGCATCTTCCTATTAACCTGCGCTATGACAAGCTTCGCTTTTTCCGCAGCGGCTTTTGTGACGTCAACTGATACCCCTAGACTGCAGAATCCATGCTCGTCGGGCGGCGTAACCTGTATCAGCGCCACATCGATCTGGACGAGCCCCCTCTTTATCAGATATGGTAGGTCAAATAGGAATGTAGGTGTATAATCAGCCCTCCCCTCGGCAACAGCCCTCCGCGTGTTAATCCCAATAAAGAAGGCGTTCATGCGGAACCTATCGGAGTAAATCGGCTTTGTGTATGGGGCTACGCCAAGCGTATGCACATGGAGTATCTCATTATCCGCCAAATGACTAGCCTTCTCAACTAATCCCCTAACCAGATACTGCGGTTCACCACATGCGGATCCCACGAAGATGTGATCCCCAGTCTTTATATAGCTCAGCGCCTCTGTTAAACTCATCTTCTTATCATCGTATGACCTGTTACGTAGCGGTTCCTTCTCAACCATCTCAGGCTTCACCTGACAGAATCTCTCGAGATCACCCAAATATAAATGTTTGAAGAAGAATAGGTATATATTCACCGGGATCTCTTAACAATAGTAAAGATTCGACGCTTACATGGCTGATGAGGATGGCTTATGATGCTAGAGGCCTTCTTTAATCCAAAATCCATCGCAGTTATCGGTGCGAGTAGGGAGCCGCTAAAGGTTGGACATAGAATATTTAGAAATCTCGTTGAGTCGGGCTTCGGTGGGAGATTGTATCCAATAAACCCGAATGCCGATGAGATACTTGGCTTTAAATGTTATGGGAGTGTAAGGGATGTTCCAGATGAAATTGATTTGGCAGTTATAGTTGTTCCAGCTAGGGTTGTTCCATCAGTCGTTGAGGATTGCGGTTTAAAGGGTGTTAAAGGCATAATTGTGATATCAGCGGGCTTTGGTGAGACCGGCAAGGAGGGGGCCCAGCTTGAGCGTGAGGTCGTCAGTATATGCCGAAAATATGGCATGCGAATGCAGGGACCCAACTGTCTAGGCATAATAAATGTTCAGAACCGCGTGAACGCCTCATTTGCTCCATCCATGCCATTGCCCGGAAACATAGCATTTGTCTCCCAGAGCGGCGCCATTGGAAGTGCAATTCTAAACTGGGCTATTAGGAACGAGATTGGCTTCACGAAGTTTATAAGCTTGGGAAATGAGGCCGACCTAAACGCCGCCGATTTTTTGGAGGCCCTAGGTGAAGATGAGGAGACAAGGGTGATCGGTCTCTATATTGAGGGTGTTAAGGATGGTGAGCGCTTCATAGAGGTTGCAGGGAAAGTTACTAGAAGGAAGCCTATAGTGGCCATAAAAGCCGGAACAACGGATGCTGGCATTAGGGCGGTCTCATCCCACACTGGATCACTAGCTGGCTCAGACGCAGCCTTTTCAGCGGCATTTAAGAAGGCCGGGATAATAAGAGTTAACACTTTAGAGGATCTTTTCAATCTTGTCCTAGCATTCGGTTCACAGCCAATCCCAAAAGGCAGGAGAGTTCTTATAGTGACTAATGGTGGTGGGCCAGGCATATTGGCTGCTGACGCCTGCGAGAAGATGGGTCTTGAGATTGCATCGCTGGAGTATGAAATTAGGGAGGAGCTCCGGAGGCTCATGCCTCCACACTCAAGCCTAAGCAATCCTATTGATGTTCTTGGGGATGCGGATGAGGGCCGCTATAGGGCGGCTTTAGAAGCTGGCTTAAAGAGCAGTAATGTCGATGGGATAATCGTTATTCTAACACCACAGGCCGTAACTCCCTACGATAGAATCGCTGAAGCAGTCTCCGAGATAGGGCGCCTCTCAGATAAGCCTATAATTGCTTCTTTCATGGGGCTTGAGGATAATTCGGCGGCCATTAAAACCCTTAAGAAGGGTAGGATACCAAACTATCCATTCCCCGAGTCGGCAGTTTACGCCCTCAAATCGATGTATGAATACAGTCTCATACTTAGCTCACCGATTGAGGAGAGGATTCCGCATGTGGAGGTTGACGTTGAGAGGATCCGGAGCATTATTAATAATGTGAGGCTTGAGGGACGCTTAAACTTGACAATTAATGAGGCGATGGAGGTTGCTAAGGCGGCTGGAATACCGATGCCTGATGCGGCTATAGTAAGGAGTAAGGAGGAGGCTGGGATAATAGCGGATAGAATAGGTTATCCGGTTGCCATGAAGATCGTTTCACCAGACATACTACATAAAACTGACATTGGTGGCGTAATACTTAATGTTAGGAGTCGAAGCGAGGCCGAAGAAAACTATGATGCCCTTATTAGGAGGGCCCGCCTAGCGATGCCAGGATCCAGAATAACTGGAGTTCTGGTGCAGAAGATGGTTCCGGTTGGGAGGGAGGTTATTGTTGGGGCTGTTAGAGATCCACAATTCGGCCCACTTATGATGTTCGGTTTGGGTGGAATATATGTTGATTTCTTGAGGGATGTCTCATACCGTTTATGTCCACTAACCAGGGCTGAGGCGGCCGGAATGATTGAGGAGACTAGGGCCTATATACTCCTTAGAGGTGTTAGGGGCGAGCCGCCCTCAGACATAGACTCTGTGATAGATGTGATGCTTAGAGTTTCACAGGTCATGATGCAGTTCAGGGATATATATGAGATGGAGATTAACCCGCTATTCGTTTATGAGAGTGGTGAAGGCTGTATTGGGGTAGATATAAGAATAACAATCAGAAGAATATAATTGGTGAATGTGAGGGGATCTGGGTTGGTTAGGAAAGCAATATATGTTGTATCAACGGAGGAGTCCTCTGGTAAGAGCGCTATTATAGTTGCGCTTGCATCTATGGCTATGGAGATGGGTGTGAGGGTTGGATATTTTAAGCCTATAGGGACGAGTTCCCTCTTAGCTCCCGGCAGAGAACATCTGGACGAAGATGTGGAGATAATGAGGGCGATTCTGAAATCTAGGCACGAAAGTAATATTCTATGCCCAATCATACTTAAGAGGGAAGATTTCCTTAGGGATTTCGCCGAGACGCATATAAAATCGCATATTGAGAATATATTGGCGGCTTATAAAGTGGCTTCTAACGGCACGGATATTATGCTGATCGAGGGATCGCGAAGTCTTTCTGTAGGAGCCTTCATAGAGTGTTCGGCTCCGAGGCTTGCGAGGGAAATAGGGGCTGAAATACTTTTAATTGGTAGGTTTAGGGATGACTCCATAGTGGATGATGTTCTTCAAGCTCAGGACTGCTGCATAAAGTGGGGGACTAAAATATCCTGGGTTGTACTCAATCGTATTCCACCCGATATGATGGAGCATGCTGAGCGTGTGGTTAGGCCGTTCCTTGAGAAGCATGGCATTAGAGTTTCGGGTTTAATTCCAGAGGATAGGGTCTTAAGCTCCCCAACAGTTAGGGAGATATGCGACTTTATTGGTGGGAGGGTTCTGGCCGGTAAAGATGGTTTGGATAGGACTATTGAGGCCGTTCTTGTTGGCGCTATGACTCCTGAGAGTGCCGTAAAATACTTCCGTAAAGTTGCCAATGAGCTTGTGATAACCGGTGGGGATCGAACGGACATAATTTTAACGGCTCTTGAGACCGATGTCTCCGCCATAGTTTTGACTGGGAACCTTTATCCAAGTACTAAGGTCTTTCCAAAGGCCGATCAGCTTAAGGTTCCACTTATACTCGTGCCATACGACACTTATACGACGCTCCAGTATGTCCAAAAGGTAATTGGGCGGATAAAGCCCGGAGACTCTAGAAGGATAAGTGCGGCCATAAACCTCGTCAGAAAGTATGTGGATTGGAGGCAGCTATTGGGCGTGTAATAGGTCTTAAGATTTAAGAGTGAGCCATGCCTAGATTAGACCGGAGGATTAGCGAGGCGGGGTCGGGAAGAGATCTAAGTGGCTTCACAGGTGATTTAAGTTGGAGATGCAGCCTCGAATTAGGCAGCCAATCGTTTGTGTTCTTGGACATGTTGATACTGGGAAGACTCTGCTCCTAGACCAGATTAGGAAGACGAGTGTTCAGGCCCGGGAGGTTGGCGGAATGACGCAGCATATAGGGGCAAGTTTCTTTCCGGCGGAGACTATTAAGGAGGTTGCCGGGCCATTCCTAAAGATTATTGGTGGGGAGATACGTATACCCGGCCTCCTAGTGATCGACACGCCAGGGCATGAGGCGTTTGCCAATCTTAGGCGTAGGGGTGGTGGAATAGCTGATATAGCGATCCTTGTCATAGATGTTTTGAAGGGGTTTGAGGCTCAAACATATGAGGTTATTGAGATTCTTAAGTCTAGGAAGACCCCTTTTCTTGTTGCCGTGAATAAGATTGACCGGATACCGGGCTGGAGACCCTATCCAAACGCGCCCTTCCTAGAATCCTATAAAAGGCAGGAGCCAGCCGTTAGGCAGGAGCTCGATGAGCACCTCTATAGGATTATTGGGAAGTTCTCTGAGCTGTCTTTTAGGGCTGATAGATTCGATAGGATAAAGGATTTCATGAGGACAGTCGCCCTAATCCCGACGAGCGCTAAGACTGGTGAGGGAATACCGGAGCTCATAGCGGTTCTGGCCGGCCTAACACAGCAGTATCTTCAGAGGAGACTCCAGACCACTAGCGGTCCAGCTAAGGGCACGGTTCTGGAGGTTAGGGAGGAGGTTGGTCTAGGCGTTACAGTTAATGCAATAATTTATGATGGTGTGCTGAGGAAGGGCGATATAATTGTGCTCGGCGGGAAGGAGAAGCCTATTGTAACCTCAGTTCGGGCAATTCTCATGCCGAAACCGCTTGATGAGATTAGGGATCCACGTGAGAGGTTCTTGTCGGTTGATGAGGTTTCCGCAGCCGCCGGTGTCAAGATTGTTGCGCCAAACCTTGAGGATGCCCTTGCCGGAGCGCCGATATACGTGGTTCCATCGGAAGACAGGATAGACGAGTATGTTAGGGAGGTTTCCGAGGAGGTTGGAAGGATACGGATATCTACGGAGATTGATGGTGTGATCTTGAAGGCCGACGCTCTTGGGTCATTGGAGGCTATAGCGGAGAGCCTATCCAGAAATGGTGTTCCAGTGAGGCTGGCGGATGTTGGTGACGTCTCAAAGAGGGATGTTACAGAGGCCCTAGTAGTTAGGGAGAAAGAGCCCCTCTACGGTGTTGTCCTAGCCTTTAACGTTAAGGTTTTACCTGACGCTGAGGAGGAGGCTAAGGCTCATAATGTGCCAATATTCCAGCATAACGTCATATACCACCTAATTGATGAGTATCTTAAGTGGATGAGGAGTGAGAAGGAGGCGCGTGAGAGAGGCGAATTTGAGAGGCTGGTGAAGCCGGCGAAGATAAGGGTTCTGCCGGGCTATGTTTTTCGCAGATCTAAGCCGGCAATAGTCGGCGTGGAGGTTCTGGCCGGACATATTAGGCCGAGGGTAAGGCTTATAACTGGCGAGGGGAGGGAGATTGGGGAGATACTCCAGATACAAGATAAGGGTGTGCCAATACCATATGCTGAGAAGGGCCGCCAAGTTGCCATCTCAATAGATAAGCCGGTTGTAGGCAGACACTTCGATGAGGGCGACATACTCTACGTTTACGTTCCGGAGCCTCATGCAAGATTACTGAGCACTAAGTTTAGGGAGCGCCTAAACGCCGACGAGATAGAGGCATTAAATGAAATGATTGGGATAATGAGGAAAAATATGCCATTATGGGCATCCGGCTAGATTCGCTGTGGCATCGCTAGCCCACTCTTACTTTTTGTGGAGCGCTATAAACCTCCTTATCGACCTATCATATGTCCGTTCAACCTCGGGTGGGAAATAGCATGCGGGCAGTTCACCATGCAGTCTATGGTTAAGTAGGCATTCACAGCACATGCCTTTAATATCGCATGGATATGTGCATGGGCAGTTCTCCAAATTAACTCTTATGTTTGGACAGGGCTTCCTCTCCACCAAGACACCACCAACCCTTTAATGGAGAATATAAGGGCATCCGCCCTTAAAGAGTGTTTTGCTAAGGTAGCCTAGTGGTGAGGGGTTATCTTAGAGTATACCTCCCTATCTTCCCCTATAGCCCTCCCTCTAGAGGCTGGAAGAGTTTATGCGTTGTTAATAGGAATATTATGGGGGCATCAGTCCAAAGCTCAATAAAAATGCTTATATTTGCAGTTGGGCACCAATTTTAAGTTAGGAGGAAAATGAATAGGGTAGCCGTTAAAGTAAGTGGGCTCACAAAGAGGTTTGGTGATAAAACCGCAGTAGACAAAGTTAGTTTTAATGTTGGGTTTGGCGAGGTTTATGGGATTCTCGGGCCGAATGGTGCTGGAAAATCAACCCTAATCTCGATGATTGCTGGTGTGATCGAGCCTGATGAAGGAACTATTGAGGTGCTTGGTGGCGAAGTGAGGGATTCGGAGATTAGGGCTAAGATTAATTATTGCCCTCAGAACCCCGCCCTATATGACGATTTAACT
>JAGTQA010000068.1 GCA_018396975.1 Candidatus Bathyarchaeota archaeon
CGTGCCGTATGCTCCCTTGTCAACCCAATTCTATCCCTTATCTCTGGAACAGTCTTCTCACCCTCAGCAGCTAGGATCTCCAAAACTCTAAGTTCAGTCTCTGTCAGCCGGGCTAGAGCCCTACTTTCCCTCACCTTGGGTGCTAGGTGGGAGGTTTCCTCTCTCTCCTTAGTCCTAACTCTCTCAGATAAGTACCTTTCAACCTCACTTATCCTCCTTAAAATCTCATCATACTTTGCGCGCATATCATCAACCTTAACTTTTAGATCCTCATAGTCTGTGGAGAGTCTCTCCCTATGGCCCATCAACTCCTCCAATTTACTCTTAATCTCTAGTATCATGGCATTAATTTCATTTATTTTATTATCTTCCTTAGATGCCATCTGCTCATAACTTCTAGCAATCTCCTGAATCTTCTCATTTTGTCTTTGAAGATCTCTATTAAAGCTAACAATCACATCATCTATTACATTCTTTGCCCTTCTATATTCATCTGCCGCCTGTCTCATCCGCCTAAAATATATGAGCATGAATATTGAGGTAATGCTGAATAAAGTTGCGTAGATAATGATTAAGGCGGAGTCTTCCATTTTTAGATCACCATGATATCACATATCACGTGATGCAACAACATCAAGCCCTAATCACATTGTATCACACATGTTACTTAAAAGCATTTACCTCCCTCTTTTGCCTAAAAATGGGGAGGGTTTAGGGAATTTCTCAAGGTGCCAAAAAGTGGTGGTGTTACGTGATCTGTGACGTCACAATAATGTAACATCACGTTTTGCCAGAGAGAACTTTGGGTTTAGATAACGTAAACAATCCCTTCTCTATCTCCTCCTGAAGAGTTTTTAGTATCCTTATTTGGTCCTCATTTACTTCCCCGCTTTCCAAAAGTTCTCTGTATCTTTCACTGTATGCTCTTATTTTGTTTGAGATTTCAATGTATGGAAATAGACGTGGATCATCAAAAATGCCCAAGTAGCCCAAGAGAATAACCGTGTAGATGGATCTAATAATATTTCTTCTTGCCTGCGCTAGTGTTCTGTTAAAGGAGCCCCTGCTTACACCAGTCTCTATAAGTCTCAGCTTCGCCTTATCCTCATAAACAATTCTTTTTTCGCTTATTTTTTCGGCCAAAACATCTATCAGGAAAGTTTCTGCCTGAACCCTCGTTAAATTGCTATTTTTAAGCAATATTTTGAAGATTGGATCCTTATTTAGGCTTACTAGCCACCTCTGTATCTCATTTTTTAGTGCTGGATCTATCATGGCAACAGTCCCCTTTATCGAATACAATTTTGTATACTGTTCAGCCTTTAAGTCTTGTTATTTTCTTGACTGATCCGTGATTTGTGATGTTACGACTATGTGATTTCGTTGTAATTTTCATGTGATTCATTAGGCTCCGAGGTCAAGATAAAAAGGTTAAAATACACTAAACCTTTTAAGAGGATTGGTCATTATTTAGTAATGTTGGTCTGAAATGGGTAGAAGGCGGAGAAAAGTAATTCGTGTGCCTAAGAAGAAATTGCCGAAGGTCTTCCTATGCCCAAAATGTAATCAGCAGTCTATGAGAGTTGAGATACTGGATGAAGGTGGAGTTGAGAAGAAGGCTGTGATCCAATGTGGCAATATAGATTGCGGCTTTAGGAAGGAAATGAATATAAAGCCATACTTTAAGGAAGTTGATGTTTACTGCCAATTTATAGACGAGTTTTATGGCTTCTAAAAATGTCTAAGAGGGATATTTAAAATGGTTGGTAAAGTTGAAGAGTACCTCCTAAGGAAAATTCAGGATGAGGGAGCAATCCATATAACACTTATTGATCCGGAGAAGGTAACCGTCGAATCCGTCGCCACCATATCTAGTGAGAGCGAGTCTTGCGGGTCTTCAGCTATAATGGTTGGTGGCACAACGCTTGTCTCCCCAGACCTCCTAAACGATATTACTAGGACCATTAAGAGATCCGTGAAGATTCCAGTAATATTATTTCCAAATAATGTGACTGGAATCAGCGAGTATGCTGATGCAATATGGTTTATGTCCCTTTTAAATTCAGCAGACCCATACTTTATATCTGGAGCACAGGTGCTTGCAGCACCATTAATTAAGAAGCTTGGTTTAGAGGCCATTCCACTAGGATATATAATTGTCGGTGAGGGTGGATCGGCAGGAGTTATTGGGAAGGCTTGCCCAATCCCATATAATAAGCCTGAGCTTGCCGTTGCCCATGCATTGGCCGCTCAATTCTTCGGCATGAGATTTGTTTATTTGGAGGCCGGTTCAGGAGCGAGTCGCCCGGTTCCTGCCGAAATGATTGAGATGGTTAGGAGGAATGTAGATTTAACTCTGATAGTGGGTGGGGGTATAAGAACTAGGGAGCATGCTAAGGTGGCTGCGAAGGCTGGAGCTAACATAGTGGTTACTGGCACGGTGACAGAGATTGGTGGGATAGAAGAAGTTAAAAGGAGATTGATTGAGATAATTGAAGGGGTGAGGGAAGGGGCCAAAGATAGAATTAGGGGGATTCATGAATCTTGACAGCATTTGAACAATATTTTGAATCCCTAAAGAAGGTTCTGGGGCGAGACGATTTATATGAGATTTGGCCGGACTTTGAGCCTGATTATGATGAGAGGGAATATGCATGGACAACCCTTAGAGGTTTAGGTGAGTCCCTACTCCTTAACTGTGGGCAATGTGATGGGCCATCAGATATGAGGCATAAAAAGTGTAAAGCTTGTGTTGAGAGGAGGAAGGAGATAGCGAGAAGAACATATGAGAAGTTTATGGGCCGCCCAATAGAGAAGTGGAATGCTATAATCCTATGTAGAATCCATATTGAGTAACGCTGATCACTATGAATACGGCCAATAGAATAAGCGAGGAATACCGCGAATATTTCTCTAACCTAGCCCAGTCCCTAGAGGAAATTTATGAAATTGCTAAAAGGGCTAGGTCAAGGGGGCTTGATCCAAAACCTCATCCGGAAATAGAGGTTGCAAATGACCTAGCGGGCTTAGTTGAGGGATTCATTGGGCTGCCAGGGATTGCTGAGAGGATACGGGAGCTCTCCAAGATCATGTCTAGGGAGAAGGTTGCCTTCAAGATTGCGGAGGAGATTGTCTATGGAAGATTCGGCCATCTGAGTGAGGAGAAGGCGGCGGACCTAGCGATTCGAACAGCCCTAGCCATATTGACTGAGGGTGTTACCGCAGCCGTCTACTCGGAGGGTATAGCTAAGGTGGCGATAAAGGCAAATATGGATGGCTCGAGATACCTAGCTGTATATTTGGCTGGACCTATACGCTCGGCTGGTGGGACTGAAACTGCCCTGACACCGGTTATCGCAGATTTTGTCCGCCGCTTATTAAAGCTGGATAGGTATAAACCGACTAGGGAGGAGATAGAACGCTTCATTGAGGAGCTTAGGCTTTATGAACGTGAGGTAGGCCGCTTCCAGTATAGCGTCTCGGATGAGCAGTTGAGGTTTGCGTTAGAGCGTCTCCCAGTTGAAGTTACCGGAACACCATCCGATCCAGTTGAAGTTTCATCTTATCGTAATCTTCCGCGAATTGAGACTAACCGCGTTCGAGGTGGAGCACTAAGGGTTGTAAATGATGGCATAGTTGGGAGGGCGGCTAAAGTCTTAGCGGTTGTCGAGGACCTCGGCATCCAAGGCTGGGAGTGGCTTAAAGAGATTAAGGAGATAGAAAGGAAAAATGATAAGTCCTCATCGGGCTTTATGGAGGAGGTTCCAGCTGGGCGGCCAATACTATGCTTCCCTTTCGAGAAGGGTGGCTTCAGACTCAGATATGGAAGATCTAGAAATACTGGATTATCCGCGGTTGGAATCCATCCATTAACTATGATAACCCTGCAGAATTTCTTAGCCGGTGGGACGCAACTTAAGATTGAGACTCCTGGAAAGTCGGGTATTGTGATGCCCGTGGATTATATTGAGCCGCCGATTGTTAGGTTGAGGGATGGATCAGTCGTTAGAGTTTCCCAAGAAAATATTGATGTCGTTAGAAGGGAGACTGAAAAGATACTCTTTCTAGGCGACATACTTGTAAGCTTCGGCGATTTCCTTTACAATAATAAGGCCCTTTTACCATCAGGTTACACTGAGGAGTTCTGGCGCGAGGATCTTAGAAGGGTAATCCTTGAGGATTTTGGTGGAGATGTGGGGAGGGCAGCCTCAAAAGCGGGGGTTCCAGCCTCATCCCTAGAGGGATACTTAAATGATCCATTCAATAATAAGCCCGACATCCAAGAAGCAATCTTATTGAGTATGTCGCTTAAGATTCCATTGCATCCATCCTACCTATACTTTTGGTCAAACATTAACGTTGAAGAATTGGAGAAGATTCGGACATGGCTATTTAAGTCGGACATTAGTTTTGAGGGTGGACTGATAACAAGAATCGTGGGCACTCTAGAGGATGCAATAAAGAGAATCCTTGAAGAAATATGTATTCCACATAGGGTGTGGGGTGGTAACATAGTCATTGAGGGGTTTAATGCTCACGCATTTGCCATGACCCTTGGAATAAATAATCCGCAGATAGAAGTTGATAGGGATCGTCCAGTATTAGAGAACCTCTCTAGGCTGAGCGGCCTAGTTATTAGAGATAAGGCCCCTTCATTTATAGGTGCTAGGGTCGGCCGGCCTGAAAAGGCTAAGGAGCGCGCAATGAAGCCACCAGTTCACGTCCTATTTCCAGTTGGGTTAAGTGGGGGCGCACAAAGGGATCTAATGAAGGCCTATAAAAAGGGGATTATTAGGGTTGAAATTGTCAGCAGAATCTGCCCCAGATGCCAGACAATAACCTTCAAGAGGATCTGTCCCTCATGCAATTCAGAAACAAATCTTAGATTCATCTGTCCTAAATGCGGTAGGGACCTAGATAGGGAAGAATGTCCCATATGTAATGTTAGGGCAAGGAGCTTCTGTGCCCAAACAATATTAATAAAGGATTTAATCGACGAGGCTTGTCAGAAAATTGGTTTTACACCAGAGCAGATTAAGGGAGTTAAGGGTCTAACAAATAAGACTAGGACTCCGGAGCCTATTGAGAAGGGCGTGTTAAGGGCCAAGTATAATCTCTCTGTTTATAAGGATGGCACCGTGAGGTTTGATGTAACAAATGCTCCCTTAACCCACTTTAAGCCCTCTGAGATAGATGTGCCGGTGGAGAGGCTTAGGGAGCTAGGCTATACGCATGATTACCTGGGTAATCCGCTTACCGATCCGGAGCAGATATGTGAGCTTAAAGTTCAAGATGTCATAATCCCTTGGAAGAGTGTTGAGTATTTAATGGCAGTCGCGAATTTTGTGGATGAACTCCTTCAGAAGGTCTATGGTCTCCCACCATATTATAGGGTTAGTCAGCCCCACGATCTAGTCGGCAAGCTCATAATAGGCTTAGCACCACATACATGTGCGGGAGTTTTAGGCAGAATAATTGGCTTCACAAAACTTAATGTGTGCTTTGCCCACCCGTTCTGGCACTCAGCTAAGCGTAGGGATTGCGATGGTGACGAGGATAGTATAATGCTTGCCCTAGACGCGGTTCTAAACTTCTCGAAAGAGTATCTTCCGGATCAGATAGGTGGAATAATGGATTCACCGCTCTTCATCATACGCATGGTTATGCCCGAGGAAGTTCAGAGACAAGCCCATGAATTCGATGTTGCAGATAAATATCCATTAGCCTTCTACATGGAGAGTCTTAAGGGTAGGCCCGCTAGGGAAATAATGAGCCTAATAGATATTGTCAAGCATAGGTTTAATTCCGAAGCCCGCCTACAAGGCCTCATGTTTACGACGCCGACATCAAATATTGAGTCTGGGAACCGTGAGAGCGTATATAAGACTCTGAAGCGCATGACCGATAAGCTCAGCGCACAATTAAGCTTAGCGGAGAAGATTAAGGCCGTTAATGCACAGGTTGTTGCTGAGATAGTCTTAAACACCCACTTCATCCGCGATATTTATGGAAACCTGAGGGCCTTCGCAACACAGAGCTTTAGATGTAAGAGGTGTAATAGGCGCTTTAGGAGAGTTCCACTTAAGGGCGTGTGTCCAGAGTGTGGAGGTGAATTGACGCTAACAGTTCATAGGGGAACTATTGAGAAATACTTGGAGGATGCGTGGCGCCTAGTTAAGAAGTATGGCTTGTCGGAATATTATATTCAGCGCCTAACATTAATTGAGGAGGAAATAAATTCGCTCTTCGAAAGCGGCGCCAAACAATCCAGCCTATCAAAATTCATAAAAGAATCTTAAAAGCCTGAAGATAATAGAAGATTTAAGAGAAAGATCCCCCAAATATTTCTTTGAAGATGTTTAAGGGTGGATATCATCCAAAAGCCTTTCTAACAAGAAAAAGGAATGTTAGACGTGGATTAGATGTGAGATCAAAAATTATTGCTGCCCTAGAAAGGGGATCCTTAGACGCTAAGACTATCTCCAAGAGAACTGGCGTAAAATACTCGTCAATTCTCTATCATCTGCATCTTTTGGAGGCGGAGAAAATAGCTATGAAAGAGCGTAGGACCCGTTTCTGGAAGCTGACCGGGACCGGACAGCGTCGACTTACCGAATGCGGCTAATAGAGTTTGGGTTTAAACCTGCTCTATATCACCTTTTAGCGCTCTTGCGAGTATAGGTGCAACTGAAACCTTAGCATACTCATTAGCAACACTGTCTGTTCCAACAATCTCATTAACGCCACTATCCATTATGAGCTTCACGGAGTCTCCAAGAAGCAACGCGTGGGATACTCCGGCAAATATCCTCCTCGCACCCTGATCCCTAAGTATTTTTGCGGCGTTAGCTGTTGTTTTACCAGTACTTATTATGTCATCAATTATTATGGCATCTCTATCTTTAACCTCCAGCTCCTTTGCGAATGTCGTTATTTCACCAGTATATCGATCCCTCCGCTTCTCTAGAGAATCCCAATCAGCATTAAGCACCTTTGCGGCATACCTAGCCCTCCTCTTGGCTAAATCCTCATCATCTGGTGCGATAACAATGGGGTTCCTAAGATCCCTTGACAGAAAGTATCTTGCAAGTTCCCCTGCAGCCGTGAGATTATATACTGGAATCTTATACATCTTTAGAACGTTCTCATTATGGACGTCAATTGTGTAGAGTGCGTCTGCACCGAGACCCTCGATCACCTCCGCTATCATCGCCGCACTTAAGCACTCACCCTCCAAATATCGCTCATCCTGTCTGCTATAGGCTAGATAGGGGGCGAAGACCCTGATGGTTTCCGCGCCCAGATCCCTTGCCGTATGGAGAATAAGGAATAGTTCCATGGCATGAACATCTTGCGGTGGGTAGAGACTCTGAACGATCAACAGGTTTTCTCCAGAAATATCCTCCTCAAACTTAAAGTAGAACTCTCCATCTGGAAAGCGCTTTGTTCTCACCTTTACTAATGGAAGACCTAGAAGATCACTTATTTTTTTGGCTAAATCTAAGGAGCTCGGTCCACCTATAATCTTCAATCTTTCTCCTCCAAGAGATTAATGTAGAATCTGTCATTGAAAAAGATATATTCTTTGCTCCTCTAAAAGAATAGTTGTCTAGGCGATTAATGCGATGAAAGTTTACACGATAGGATATGCTGGAATGAATATCTCAGAATTTATTAAAGTCTTAAAGGATCATGGAGTCACCACAGTTGTAGATGTTAGGCGCTTCCCCAAAAGTAAGGATCCAGCCTTTACCAGAGAGAACCTAGAAAATAATCTTAGGGATAATGGGATAAAATATGTTTTCTTGGGTGAGAGTTTAGGCGGCTTTGTAAGAGGAGGATATGAGAAATATATGGAGACCTCTAGGTTTAGGGAGGGCTTCGATATGCTCCTCAATCTAGCTAGAAAGGAAGTTATCGCAGTCATGTGTAAGGAGAAGAACGTTAAATACTGCCATAGGCGCTTCATATCGAACCTTTTAAGCAGCTTAGGTCTCGAAGTCCTACATCTTTGACCTACTCATGCTAGGTTTATTAAGAAAAAAGTAATAAGTAGGATGATGAGTTTAGAATATTGACAAAAATAAGGTGGTCTATATGGTAATACGTGTTGCAATTAATGGTTTTGGTAGGATCGGCAGACTTTTCTTCAGGGCTATCGTTGAAATGGATGCGATGAAAGACATAGATGTTGTTGCCGTAAACGATATAACTGACGCGAAAACCCTAGCGCACCTATTGAAGTATGATTCGGTGCATGGCAAATTCCCCGGCACGGTTGAGGCGAAGAGTGACAGCATAGTGGTTAATGGTAAGGAAATAAAGGTTCTTTCCCAAAGGGATCCAGCGCTACTTCCATGGAACGACCTGGACGTATATTTAGCTGTTGAATCCACTGGTCTATTCACTGATAGGGCGAGTGCATCAAAGCATATTCAAGCTGGTGCAAAGAAGGTTCTCATCACTGCGCCAGCAACTGAGCCTGACATAACCATTGTTTATGGCGTAAACCACGATCAATACGATCATGACAAGCACAATATTATATCGAATGCTTCATGCACAACGAACTGTGTAATTCCAATGGTTAAGGTTCTTCATGAAAACTTTGGCATTAAATCGGCGTTAATGACAACTGCCCACGCCTATACTAACGATCAGAGGGTTTTGGATTTAGTGCATAGAGATCTGCGTAGAGCTAGGGCTGCAGCCCTGAACATTATACCGACAACAACTGGCGCTGCTAGGGCTTCAACGATGGTTTGGCCCGAATTGAAAGGTAGGATTGATGGTATAGCTCTTAGAGTCCCTGTTCCAAACGTTTCAATATGTGATTTAACAGCGGCTTTAGAGAGAAATGTGACAAAGGAGCAGGTGAACGAAGCCTTTAAGAAGGCTGCTGAAGGTCCGCTTAAGGGCATACTAGAATATACTGAAGATCCAATAGTATCTGTAGATGTGAACCACACACCATACTCATGTATAGTTGACGGGCAGTGCACGATGGTTGCTGGCGGAAACCTCGTCAAAGTCTTTGGATGGTATGATAATGAGTGGGGCTTCTCCTGTAGGCTGGTCGATGTTGTAAGGTTGATTGCCAAGAAGGCTGGCTTCTAAGGCGATAGATATTAAGGTTTAATCCCAAAACTTTAATTTCCCCCAAAATTATTTTTCATTACAAAATAATAGGAGGATTAACTGTGCCGAAATTCCTAACCCTTGACGATTTTGATGTTAAAGATAAGGTTGTCCTTGTTAGGGTTGATTTCAACTCACCGGTTGACCCCCAAACGAAGAAGATTATTGATGATACGAGGATTAGAGCTCATGGCGAAACAACAATAAAGGAGCTCTCTGAGAGAGGCGCTAAAGTTGTTGTTCTAGCCCATCAAGGTAGGCCTGGAGATCCGGACTTCATATCCCTAGAGCAGCACGCCCAGATACTCGGTAGGATCCTAGGCAAGCCTGTTAAGTTTGTAGATGACGTTTATGGTGAGAGGGCGAAGAACGCCATAAGAGGGCTTAAAAGCGGCGAGATACTCGTCCTAGATAATGTTAGAAACTTTCCTAGAGAAGCTAAGGATGCACCGCCTGAAGAACATGCGAAATCTGATCTTGTAGCAAATCTTGCGCCGCTCGCAGACTTATTCGTGAATGATGCCTTTGCAGCAGCCCACAGAAGCCATGCGTCAATAGTTGGTTTCACAGTTCTCCTCCCAAGTGCTGCTGGGAGAATAATGGAGAAGGAGCTTAAGGCGCTTAGTAGAGTTATGGAGAGCCCTGAGAAGCCATGCATCTACATACTTGGTGGGGCTAAGGCGGATGACTCACTCAGAATATCAAAGTATGTCCTAGACAATAATATCGCAGACCATGTCTTGACTGCCGGGATAACCGGACACCTATTTCTAGTGGCTAGGGGATACGATCTAGGTAAGCCAAACATGGAGCTGCTTGAGAAGAATAAGCTACTCGACCTTGTTCCTGGAATAAAGGAGTTGATGGATAAGTATCCAGGGAGAATAGAGGTTCCAGTTGATCTAGCAATCGAGGTTGAGGGTAAAAGGAAGGAAATATCCGTTGAGGAACTGCCAACAAACTATCCAATATATGATATTGGAGAGAGGACCATCAAAAGATATACTGAGCTGATCATGAAGGCTAAGTCAATAGTTTTTAGCGGCCCACCCGGAGTCTTTGAGAGAGAAGAGTTTAGGAAGGGGACAAAAGCCCTATTTGAGGCCATAGCATCCTCAAAAGCCTTCTCGCTTATAGGCGGGGGGCACAGCATAGCAGCAGTCCAGAGCCTAGGACTAGCAGATAAGATGGGCTACATAAGCACGGCTGGAGGGGCCCTAATAGAGTTTCTAATGGGTAGAAAACTGCCGGGCGTAGTGGCGCTGGAAGAGGCAGCAAAAAGGGAGCGCTAATCCGTCCGCTACCCAATAATCCCCTTTTTTTTCTCCATGTTTGTTGCAGATTGGGGTTTAAGATATGAGTCTGCCCGAAAAAGCCTATAATCTGGCATTTAAGTATGAGGCTGAGTTTGGAAGTTGCCCTCAAGCAGTCCTAAGATCAATACGTGAAACCTTTAACCTTGAGAAGATGGATATAGTAATTAAGTCAGCTCATGCCCTAGCAGGGGGTTTAGGACTAAGTGGAGAGGGCACTTGTGGTGCACTGTCAGGTGGGGTTCTAGCATTAGGCTACTTCTTTGGTAGAAGCCTAGAGGACATGGGGAGAGGCAGATTCCTCAAATCATACTTGAAGGCGAAGGAGCTTCATGATAAATTTGTAGGGGAGTTTGGGAGCTGTATTTGCAGGGATGTTCAGACTAAAATTTTCGGGAGATCATTTAATTTGTGGGATCCAAAGGATTATGAGAGATTTGAGGAGATGGGCGCCCACAAAGATAAATGCACAGATGTGGCTGGAAAAGTGGCTAAGTGGGTCGCCGAAATACTCATATCTGAAGAGATTGTGAAAGTATGATCTTCAGCGGCGTATTAACACCTCCTCTATGACGTTAAATAGGATGCCTAGGATTATGCCAAAGGAAGTTCCGGCAGCGGCGCCCGTTGCCAGCCTAATAGGATTCACGCTATCCCACAGTTTTACACTCTGCCCAATTGAATCTGTGAGTATGGGTACGTATCCAATAGAGACAATCACTAAGACTTTTTTGTGCAAACTTTCATGAAAATCACTTATCTTAGTGAGCATGGATGCTAGGATTCCGAGGGGAGCACCGATGAATATGCCAAGACATCTTGCGCATACGGGCATCTGATTACCATTTATGAAAAGGGAACGATCACTTCTTTGATGGCACCAGAGATCACCAAACATGTAAATGTATTTGCATGGTGGGGCTATTATCGAGATAACCGAATAATTATCTATGACACCTACCTGCCCAGATAAATCCTTGATCGCGTTATTCGGCTGGATTAGTGGACAGAATATTAGGAGAAGGGCGAAAATGAAAGAGAGTGTGAAGAGGGAGAATTTAACTAGCCTAAAAATAGACCATTTCATTTCATCTGATCCCCTACCTAATCATATATAAGTAAGTGTTTGCAGCGTTATTTTTTCCTTTAGGGCGCCTTAGGTATAACTTTGCCACAATATGGACATACATTATAGCTTGCATCTATCTGAGCGCCGCAGTTCGGGCAGATTCTGGTGGGCGGAGGTGGAGCAGATGGTTTCCAGACCAAACCAAGGATCCCACCGATCAACCCGAGAATGAGCCCAATAAAGAAGCCACCATAACCAGCAACAAATAGACTAAGTATCGAGAACACTATTACGAGTATACTGCCTATCTTAACTTTATTCGGTTCAGCCTGATAGATCATTATTGAGCCCACGATCACAATTATGCCAAAGATCACTCCAAGAGCCATCAAAATAAATATCCAAGCCCCTATCCATGTTGCGCCGGGCGCTATAGGCTCAAGTGCACCTATGAGTGCCCCGCAGTATGCTCCTATGACAGCGTAAAGGACGCCGCCTAATAATATGAATATTCCACCCAATAGAGATAGGACAAAAGCTGCCGTTGGTTTCTCACTCATATGTTTCCCAATCCAATTAAGTATGTGCCGACCAATAGTGTATCCGTAAGATTATATAAAACTTGCTAGGGATCTCAAAGAATTTGCCGCATCCGAGATCTTTGGGAGAACAATCCGTTATCTGAAGTGTTTTGCCATCTCCTCGTTTCCGGGAAGGCTTAATATTGCATCTATGACGCTATCTATTTGCTTCATGTCCCTTGTTCTTATGTCCATTATGAGCCAGTGAACAAGAGTGTCTCTGCCCCCCTTTAGATTAGCTTCGAGCGCCCACTCTGCCCTCATTATCCTTGGCAGCATAACATACTTATAGAGTCTGTCCGGAATTGGCTCTTTAGGTATTGGATGTATACCCTTACCATCCACCTTAACATGAGTTTCGATGGCTATGTCGCTTGGAAGGTTCGGTATAGTTCCCCTATTCATAACATTTACATATATTGGTGCTTCTATCCACGTCCCAAGGGTCGATATCTTATACTTGCTTGCCTCTCTATTATTATATAAGGAATCTATTATGGTTGCTATAACCTCGCCGCTTGGCATCGGTGGCATCGATTGTGATACGGGCATTGAGTAATTAAAGGCCACCCTAGCCATTTCCTCAATATTTTTTCTAACCTCTAGTAGTCTTAGGGCGCAGCCTATCTCTGAATCTGGTCCACCATAGGGTCCATACCAATACTGCTTAGTTTTTAGGTTCCAATGGTATTTCCATGTTCCTCCACGGACGCTGTCTCCTATAGGTAAGTAGCCATAGGTTTTATACAAATCTATAGCTGCTGGGCATAGGTCCAGGTCCCATGCACTTGTAGTATGCTCCCTCCACACAGCCCAGTATTCCTCAGCATCCTCCCTAATCCAGTCATCTAGATACTTGTACCCATCTTCGCCCTTATACCTGAATTTTGTCAGCCATATGACGTGGTTTAGTCCCTTCATATCGATCTCAACATCATCCAGATCTATTAGTCTCACCGCCTCACTATAGCCCTCAGGTCTATGTGCCGCAAAGTAGGGGGTTACGTTCTTGCCGAGCTTCTCCCTTGCTAGACGCATGGCTAAAACTTTTATGGCCGCTATGAAGCCTAGGAAGCCATGGCATATACCCGCTACATTAACTTTGGTCTCCCTACCTATCATAGTTGTGAGCTCGAGAACGGGGTTTGAGACTATTAGGAGCCAAGCGTTGGGGGCTAGCTCCTCGATATCCCTGGCAATTTCCATATGGAGTTTAAACTGGTAGTAGCCCCATATCGTATGATAGTCTCCAACATAATTCCATTCGACACTATTAATTCCCCTATAATATCCATGCTCCTCAGACACGTCTCTCATCCTCTCATAATATGAGTGACCCTTAAACAGGGCTGCTGAGATAACGAAGTCAGCGTCTCTAATAGCCTCCCTCCTATCCTTTGTTACATGTATTTCTATGGGAATTTTCAGCTCTTCAACGTACCTCTTAGCCAGAGTCGATATGATATTGAGCCTGTAGTCATCGATATCCATAAGCCATATCTTTGAGTTGCGCAATCCATCATTAATAAATATATCAACGAGTATCTTACTAGTCCATCTAGCGCTGCCAGCGCCTATAAAAGCGATTTTTGGTCCTTTAATTGACATATTGGTCTCACATAACAAACGTTCGCCTATAAAACTTAAGTCTTGCGATAAAATAGAGAGCGCTCCAGCAGCCGCCTCTTTGAAATAAATGTTATATAGTCTGGTTGCGAGAAGACTCAATTATTTCCCCACATGAGGTGAGAAGGATGGATGATTTCCTACTCAAATCTGGGGAGAAGATAGTCCTTATAGGCGACAGTATAACTGATTGCGGTAGGCGCGCGGACTTTCCACCCCTAGGAAACGGGTACGTTTATATATCTGCTAATCTCACAGCCGCAAAATATCCTGAAAGGGAAATAGCTTGGGTCAATAAGGGAATTAGTGGGGATACCGTGCAGGATCTGGTTGGAAGGTGGACCGAAGATGTCATCAGAGAGGATCCAGACTGGGTTTCAATATACATAGGTATAAACAATGTGGTGCGCGCCCCATCCCTAGAGGATTTTGAGAGATCCTATAAGGAAATTATTAGTAGAACCTTGAAAGAGACTGATGCGAAGATTATAATGTTTGAGATATTTTATGTGCCCTCGGAAGACACCCTCAGAAGGGGATTAAATATCACACCATACAATAGAGTCATACATAAACTGGCCGAGGAAAACGGTGCCATACTAGTCCCAATAGGCAAAGCATTTGATGAGGCCGTGAAAAAGGGGAGGTGGAAATGGACAACTAATGACGGCATCCACCCAAACCAGCTCGGACACACACTCATAGCACTAAAGCTCCTAGAAACCTTGGGATGGTAACAGAAAACATAAATTTAGCCTTAATAATCAAAAATATTCTTGGGGCCGGTAGTTCAGTCTGGTATGAACGCCTGACTTGCACTCAGGAGGTCGGGGGTTCAAATCCCCCCCGGTCCACCA
>JAGTQA010000040.1:0-2703 GCA_018396975.1 Candidatus Bathyarchaeota archaeon
GGTTATATTGGAGCGGTTCGCTGGGCAGCCTAGTCCTTAAATATTCGATTTTATGAATAGGGAGAATTGTTGAAGGGAGATTCCAGAAAATTTAGCGAGAAGTATATGTAAAATTGTTTTGGAGGAGGGATGGAAGAATACCTGCTGCCATAAAAATGATTCTTTGAGATCTAGGTTTTAACGTCTGGTGGTACGAATTTTCTTAGTTTTTGGAGCATGCTTAGGCGTTCTCTGTCTCCTAGTCGCGCCTTTTCAACAGCTTCCCTTAGTATGCTTATTGATTCGTCCATTGCTTTTCTATCTACGGGGTATGGAACCCCGTCTTTTCCGCCGTATGCGAAGGAGTATTTAACTGGGTCTCTCCAGCTTGGCTTATCGCCATATATTATCTCAGCTACTAGGGCTAGGCCTCTGACTGTTGAGGGGCCTATGCCCTTAATGCCCAGTAGCTCCTCATAGTTTCTTGGCTGTATCTCGTAGGCTCTTTTTAGGGCTTTCCAGTTTATTGTGAAGGGCATTTTAAGGAACTCTGCAACATATTCTTTCCACTCTTTAGCTGGTATCTCCGGAATCCACTCTTGGAGGGATCTCTGGCATGCTGGTCTTATCATCTCAAACATTCTGGCAACCTTCTCCGTTCTCTCCTTGGCTATGTCAACGGATGTTTTCCGGCATTCCTCGCTCTCCCTAGATGTCATGTCTAGGGCTATTGGGCGCCTTACGTCCCCAACTATGGCCTTATGTGGCTCAACAACGAAGCTTTCCACGTGGTCTGAGAGCCAATGATATCTCCGCGCCGTTTTATCATTTATGTTCATACCCTGCTGTATTACGGCCCACTTCCCATCTTCGGTGACGAAGAATGCATGGTGGTATAATGGATAGCCTGCCTGTATCGCTGCATTATCAACCTTCGCGCTCATCCTACTAGCATACTGGAGGCTCTCTATCCTCTGGGTTGATAGGTTGAATTCCTCCCCAACCCTAACTATTTCCGAGAGTGTTTCCTTAGAGGCTTTGCCCTTACCACCGCAAACAGCTACGCCGAGGTTCTCGCTTTTTAGGGCTGTTTTAAGAACGCCAGTAACAACGGTTGTAAGTCCGGAGGAGTGCCAATCGTATCCTAGAACGCAGCCAAAAGCTTGGAACCAATAGGGATCTGAGACCCTTTGGAGGAGGGTCTCGTGTCCATACTCATCAACGATTATTTTAACTATCTCCCTAGCCAGCTTTATCATGCGCTCAACTAGCCATTGGGGAGCCTTACCATCATGGAGTGGAAGATCCGCGAAGCCTGTTCTCTTCAACTCCACCACACAATAACTAATTTCTTATGTAACCCTCAATTTAACATTCGTGAATTTTTTGACTTAAGTCTTCCGCATCAGATCCCCATTTTAAGATTTCCTCGCCCCTATTAGCCTCCCATTTCGGTCTATTTCGCCGCGCCTAATTCTTGTTGTCGATATGGGGATTTGGTCTTCAGCTGGAACCATGTCTATGACGATTATTTCTAGGGGTTTAAGTCCATTCCTCACCCTTACAGTATTTATTTCCCTAGCTCTCGGTTCGGTCTCTTTACTGACCACTAGGGCCTCAATCTCCGCGCTAGTTGCTGCCGGACCGTAGGGATCTGAGAGTGGAATTATCTCCGCCCTACTGGAAACACCCAGATGATTAAGGAACTCCATCAGCTCCCTGACTCTATATTCGTAGGATGCGATCTCATGGTTCTTTCGAAGCTTCTTGGCGAACTCATCTGTGCATAGCCCTATCCAAACTTTCTCACCACTCTCAAATGCCATTTTAAGTAAGGCTTTATGCCCCTTATGAAGCTCATCAAATGTTCCGCCGACGGCGACGACCTTAAACCTCAATTCAAGTCCTTCCTAAGAATTTTAACCAGTTTTTCCCTCTTTTTGTGGCCTTGGAAATGGAAAAGCCTTATAGCAAGCCTTTATTATTGGTGGGCCTAAAATGACCATGAATGGAATTTCCGTGGCAAATGTCCAAACAAATATTACTGGTATTAAGGAGTGGGGTATGGGCTGCTTAAAATACGCTGTTGGACCAAAGAAAATTTGGCTGTAAATCCAGACAACAATGGCTATTATGGTGCTCCCAACACTTAATCCCATAACCGACCCAACAGCATAATTTCTCCAATCAGGCCACAGCTTTGAGACTACCGCAATTATTAGTAGGCTTGAGATGACTGTGGCGATGAATAGCAAGGTGATCTCTATCGAAGACAGCTTAAAACTGAAGTATGCTTGGCTTTCCACCGGCAATAGAATTGTTGGTGATAAAAGACCTATAACCACTATTATGCTCCCAATAACCGCGCTCGCAATGATCTTCTCCCAATTGAGTGAGGAGTGGACAATACGGCCAAAAACGAAAAATCCAATAAAATTAGCTGTAACTCCGGCTGAGAGACTTAGTAATGCATCTCCATGGAAAAGCATATCTCTTATAAATATGCCTATGGCTGCACCAACCCCTCCAACCCAGGGGCCAAATAGCGTTGCGAAAACCGCTGGTATTACGACCGCGGGCCAAAAGGCAACTCCACCGGGACCTGTTATGTTTAGATCGGTCAAGCGTCCTATGAAAGCATATAAGGCTGCGCAGATAGCGGCCATTGCAATGTTTAATGTTCTTACTTCACTTACTTTAGATCTTCTTTGAGCCATGACACTT
>JAGTQA010000040.1:2850-14527 GCA_018396975.1 Candidatus Bathyarchaeota archaeon
ATTGTTTAGAAAAATAAAATTTATGTATGTAATGTTTAAACATGTTTTGAGAAGTATGTTTATGACACTATAAGAATTTTAGTGTGGAAGAATAGGGTCTGTTTCTAAAGGCTTAAAAGGTTCGGTTACTGATTTATTGGGATGGGAAGTTGCCTATTAAGGTTGGATCTATGAATATCGGCCTAGATATCGGCGCGAGTCTAGCTAAGGGCGTCCTTGTAGATGAAGACTTAAAGATTCTTGATAAATATGTCCTTCCAGTCACGGATCCAAGAATAGTAGCCCAAGAAATTTTGGGGCGCCTACTTAGGGAGCTTGGTGGGAGAATTTTGGCGGGCGCTATTGCCGTATCTGGCGGTGGCTCACGCTTTCTCGGCGATAATATTCTAGGCTTGCCAGTTAAGCGTGTTGATGAGATTAGGGCTATAGGCTTTGGGGGTCTTCTCCTAGCTGGTGGGAGTAAGGGTTTAGTTGTCAGCGCTGGAACCGGAACAGCCATTGTGGCCGCGTATGAAGGTGGAAAGGTTGTGAGGCATGTCTGCGGAACCGCGGTTGGCGGGGGAACAATAATCGGCCTCTCAAGGAGGATTCTCGGCGTAGCTGATTTCAAGACCTTAGAGAATATGGCCTTGAAAGGGAATCCTAATAATGTGGATTTAACGGTCGGCGATATTGTCGGTGGACCTGTCGGCATAGTTCCCGCCGATGCAACAGCCTCAAACCTTGGAAAGTTAACTTGTGAGTCAAGCGCCGAGGATATTGCCGCCGGCATCTTCAATATGGTCTCCCAGACCATCGGGGTTGTGGCGGCTATGGCCGCTAGAGCCTGCGGCCTAGAGGATAGTGTAATAGTTACCGGTATGCTTGCCAAGAGTAGGCTAGTTTCTAGAATTATATGTGAGACTGGAAGGTTGTTCGGTGCCAGAATATTTGTTCCGGAGAATTGTGAGTTTGCCAGCGCACTAGGGGCGGCAGCGGTCCTTAGAGAATTGGGCCACATGTGATTGGTGGAGTAGCTTGTTCTCCTCCAGAATCACCTTGGAGGATTATTTGTATGGTCTTCCGTCGCCTAAAGATGCTTTTGCAGCGTAAAGTTTAAAGATGGGTTTACGCTGGATAAGATAACAATGTGTTGGGATTTAGAGGGGTGCGCTGGATTTTTGACCCTAGACCCGATACTTGAGAGGAAGACGCAGGTTCTGATAGAGCTCAGAAATTATAGGCCTCTGGAGAGGGAGGAGACTAAAGACGGTGTCCTAATTACAGTGGAGGATCCGGAGGGTAAAAGGCTTCTTATATGGACTGTTTCGGCGGCTGAGGCTATTGGAGTCAAATATATTAATCAGATGGCAAAGTATATGAGTTCAAAGAATATTGAGAGGGGTATAATTATAAGCGAAAAACACACGCAGTCCGCTAAGTCCCTTGCTAGAAAAAAGAATATTGAGTTGATCCCGCAGGATTTCCCATCATTCAACATTTTTAAGCATTATCTTGTTCCGAAGCATGAGATCCTATCGCCGGAGGAGAGGGAGGAGGTTCTGAAGAAATACCGCATTGAACCATACAAGCTCCCCCACATAAAAACTTCCGACCCGGTTGTTCGTGTTATTGGGGCTAAGCCAGGCGACATTATTAAGATAACTAGGCGCAGCCAGACAGCCGGAGAATGCGTCTATTACCGCTATGTTGTCGAGGGCTAGAGGCTAGTTTTCCCCTTCATCTCGCTTTTAACCTCGTAGAGGATGACTAAAGCCTCGCCTAGAGGTATACCTAGCTCGGCGGCGAGCCTCCTAGGCGATATATCCGGCCTTTCACCAATTATCCTCTCTTTAACATAGGCCTTATGATATCTATACATGACCATTGCATGGACGGTCTCGACTAGAATCGGCCAGAGTGGATCATTCACGTATCTGCTAAATTCGTCCTCGCTCATGGGCTCTGCACCAGGATGGATAATGTGGAGATAACGTTATATTGTTTGGGTTGGTCTGAAAAAGTATCTTGGCCATTGGGGCCATTTGGACGGTATATTCGCCGTGTCGAAGTCTACCTCTAGGGTCATTCCAACCCTTAAATCCTCATGCTTAACTCCCCGGATGATCCCCGGTAGGCGGACTCCATCCTCGAGCTCTATTATTCCGAGAGCGTATGGGGTCATCTGCTGGAATTCCTCCGGAGCAACATGGATTACCGTGTATGTTAGTAGTTTTCCCCTATTCTTTAGTTGAACCCAGCCTAGATCCCTTGATTGGCATTTTGGGCATAATGGTCTAGGTGGGACGAATATTCCTCCGCACCTACCACATTTTGCGCCCATGAGCTTGCCCTCGCCCACAAACCTATAGAACTGTTCTATTGTGAACGGATAAGTCTCACCCACTAGATCACCCCCTTCTATATATGTGAACTATACATGTTGCCCCGCTACCGCCGAGATTTTGGGTTAAGCCGACCTCGCAACCATCCACTTGCCTCCTATCGGCTTGACCAGTCAACTGGAGGTAGATCTCGTATAGCTGGGCTACCCCGGTTGCCCCAACCGGATGCCCCTTAGCTTTGAGACCCCCACTAGTATTTACTGGAAGGTCACCGTCTAGTGTTGGGGCACCACTCTCAATAAACTTTCCACCCTCACCAGGCTTACAGAAGCCTAGATCCTCATAGGCGATTATCTCGGCTATGGTGAAGCAGTCGTGTACCTCCGCAACATCAATGTCCTCTGGTCCTAGAGCCGCCATCTCGTAGGCTTCCTTAGCAGCCCTCCTAATGGACTCTAGGCTTGTTAGGCTGTCTCTCTCATACAGTCCTATTGCGTCTGTTCCATGTCCCGAGCCAATAATATAGACTGGGGTATCAGTGTATTTTCTGGCGATTTCCGGCCTAGTTAGGATTGCGCAGCTAGCCCCATCAGAGATTAGGGAGCAGTCGAAGAGCTTTAGCGGTTTAGCAATGACTCTCGAGCCTAAAACTTGCTCCACGGTGACTTCCCTCTGCAGATGGGCTTTTGGATTTAATGCTCCATTATGGTGGTTTTTAACGGCCACTAGGGCCATCTGCTCCTCGGTTGTGCCATACTCATGCATGTGGGCCGTTGCCATTAGGGCGAATAGACCTGGAAAGGTCGCTCCATTCCATTGCTCCAGGGGGAAGTCGGATGCCATGGCCAAATACTCCGTTGCCTCAAAGGTTGTTCTATGAGTCATCTTCTCGAATCCACCGACCATAACAGTATCATAGAGGCCTGAGAGGATAGCAAATATACCATACCTTATCGCTGCGCCAGATGATGCGCATGCAACCTCAACCCTAACAGCTGGTTTTGGTAGTAGGCCAGCCCAATCAGACATTATTGGGGCTGAGTGGCATTGGTGCTCGAAAGACTCGCTCATGTTGCCAATTATAAGCGCCCCAATATCCTTCTTAGGATCTAAGTTTGGGCACCTCTCAAAGGCCTCTAGGGCGGCTTCCGCAAATAGCTCCCTTCCGGAAAAACCATCCCTCCTACCAAACTTAGATAGTCCAGCCGAGACTATGGCCGCCAGCGGCTTACCTCTCAAACACCTTACACCACACTGGAATAGTTGGGTAAATAAAGGTGATGCTGTAGGCGCTATATATTACTAACGTAAAGATGGGGATTACATTAAGACATGCGCGATGCAATAAAGACTAGGAGGGAGAGGCTATCCAAAAAGATAGGGAGGTATCCTCTAGCCTACTCCCCGATGGTTTAAGCCTTAGCGCGCTTAATCGACTCAGCTATCTCCTCAGCCCTTCTTATTCCCAACTCCGTTATCCTATACTCACCCTCAGAGACCTTCTCAACTAGCCCCTCCTCAATAAGCCTTGGGAGTTCATTGGTAACGGTCTTCCTAGCCTTACCCGTGAGCTTAGATAGTTCGTTGGTGGACAGACTGTCTCTCTGCAGCTTTCCAATTCGGCTCCCAATATATGCGCCTAGGAGGGCTAGGCAGATCGCACTTCTAGCTGGCAAATCAATATTCTGGGAGATGGCCGGTCCATTAGATGTTATCTCCAATAGGCCCACAACGCTATTCATTAGCCTCGCTAGATCCGGTGAGAAGACTATTTTCTGGAGAATCTCAATGCTGGGATAAATCCGCGATAGGAATCGAACTATTGCCTCAAAAACCTCGTTCAAGTCGCCCTCAAAATCAACCCTTGCATCACCAAACTCCACATGCACCCTAATAGTCCTTTTCTCGCTCAACCCTCAACCCCAACCTCAGCCCTAATCTTTGGAAGAACATCATCCAAAAAGAATTTTACGCCTAGCGTCGTCACCCTATATTCTCCGCGGCCAACCCGCTCAACAAGCCCCATATCAGTCAGCTCGCTCAGTCGGGCTGCAACCGTCCCGCTCTTAACACCAGTCGACGCGGTGATCTCCGCCATGGACAGCGTATCCTTCTCTAGGCGCCCAGTCCTATATCCAACATAAGCCCTTATCAAGTTCAGCATTATCAGATTCCTATCGCCCCCAACCTTCTCGCGTGGAACAGTTATAACAGGCCCCTCAGGTGCAAACGCTATAAGCCCCCTAATACCCCTTAGAAGATCCTCTAAATCAATAGTTAAGGTTAGCTGGGATGCGAAATCATATGCTGGTAGAACCCTACTCATGAAGCCGAAGAAAGCCCTAATAACCTCATCCGGCCTACCGGAGAATTTGGCCTCAACATCCCTATATTTAACGGTTAACTCTAGAGTCTCCTCCCCACCAACCATTATCACACACAAACCTCATTCAAGCCTAAAAATATGTATGACCCCTAAGACTTTAAAGATTTTTCGCCAGCATAAAAATTAAACAGTATAAGTATGCATATATTAATATGCGGTATGATCCGGAGGAGAATAGCGCTTGAGCGCATCCAAGCTTCTCCCCAGAAGATTAAGCTTCTCGAAGATATGCGATATTCTAGTTGCCTACTTGAATGCCGGTGCAGATAAGGAGTATGTGGGCGTAAGTGAGGTTGCAGGCAAGTCGGATGTTACATTACATAACATCAGCCGAAATAATGGCTTCCTCAAGAGCTGGGGCTTCATAGAAGAGAGCGATAAGGAGCCTGGAAAATATAGGCTGACGTCTGAAGCAGCAAGCTTTGCAGCCGCGTATCGAATAAACCCAAACGAAAACTCAACTAAGCAACTACTCAGGAACATACTCTCTAAAGATGAGACCCTAGTAAAGTTCATTGAACGCATAAAGAGTGAGGGCATGGATAGAGACGCAATCCTAATAGAGTTGCCGAGGGTCGTAGGCGACCTAAGAGCCGATAAAGTCGGATTAAACGCATTCCTAGATCTAATAGCATACGCATTCCAGATAGAATGGCTGTATACGCCAGTAAAGCCCATGAGAAAGGTCGCGGCCGCTGAGACTAAAATTCCCAAGCCATTAGCTAGGAGGGTTGAGAGGAGGCTGGCGCCCACGCCAATAGCGGCGGTAATGCCCGAGCCAAAAGCAAACATATCAATAAATATAACCATAAGTCCGGACATAACACCCAACATGCTCAAAGAATATATTAAGGCGCTGTTTAAGGCCTACGACGAATATGCTCGGGAAAAGGCAGAATAAGAATTAGAATGCTAGGATGAACCCCTTAGCTTTGGGAGAACCTCATCCCTAATCCAGCGCTCACCTTTTGGACTTAGAACCCACTCGGGCCTCCCCGACGTCGGCTTATAGACTAGGCCGCGCTTAGCCATCTCATTCAGCCTGGAGGAGACCTGAATATTCACCATTCCAGAGTATTCTAGAAGCTGCCTTATTTGGGAAGGCCTGTTGCCCTTATTCTCGGAAAAGTATAGGATTAAGCCCACAGCCTCATAATGTGTGAGGGCCCTAGAATCCCTTAAGATGAGAACAGGCCCTATCTCCGTAAGCTTCACGATGTTATCGAGCGTCCTATCCTTGTTGGATGAGATCTTATCCGAGACTACTGTCTCAAGCTTTCTAAGAAAATCTTCCGGAAGAGAGGCTAATGTATCTAGGACCTCCTCGGCCGTTGAGCCTTCAAACACCAGTTTACCGAAAGATGCCCTAATCTCAACCTGAATCTTTCCCAATAAACATCCCATTCTTTTTTCCCATAAACAAACTTATAACACTTGTGATGAAAAATTGACATCTTTAGATTCGATATTTTCCGGAGACAAGCCATTTTCCCTATACAACCCTAGCCTATTTATCTTTCAGCCTTAACCCTCTCAGCCAGCTTCTCCCTAAGGATTTTATTCACATCCTCCGGCTTAACCCTCCCCCTTAAATCCCTCATTATCATGCCCATCAAAGCACCTAGGGCACCCAATCCCCTTCCAGCAATCAACTCGGCACTCCTATCTAAATACCCATCAATAATAGACCTCAATTCTTCCTCCGGGATCATCGTTAGGCCAAGCTCTCTTAGAGCATCCTCAGGCCTAGCACCTTCATGTCCCACCAGCCACCTTAAAATATCCGGAATAGCCTCCTTAGACGTCTCCCCAGAACCCACAAGCTTGAAGACGCCAATTATCTGCTCGTCTGAGAGCCTATCAACACCTATACCTTCACGCTTAAGAGCCTTAAAGGTCTCTGTTAGCGTTGCGGCGACAACAGTTGGAGCAACACCCGTCTCCCCAACTATAATCTCAAAGAGATCATCATACTCGGAGTCTATCAGCTGCCTAGCAAGCTTCTCATTTATACCATAACTCTTAATGAGTCTCTCCATCTTCTCCTCAGGTCTCTCAGGGAGATTAGCCCTCAACCTCTCAATATAATCCCTAGTAATCTTTATCGGTGGGACATCAGTCTCGGGATACATTCTGGCAGCTCCAGGCCTAGGCCTCATATACCTCGTTGTCCCATCAGGATTCGCGGCCCTAGTCTCCTCAGGAACGCCTCTAAGGGCCTCACGGGCCCTTTCAACGACGGCCCTAAGCGCATCCATGGCGTTTTCAGGCTTATCCGCAACTATAACGATAGCATCCTCCTCTAATGCGCCCATTAGCCTCCTTAGCTCAGTCTCCTCTTCATCCGACACCCCATAAGATTTGAGTTCATCCGTGTGAAGTATCCCACCAACCCTACCCCAGAACTTCGCCCTATCAGCTAGCTCACCTCCAAACCTTAAGCCCGGTAGAACTTCAAAGCCTAGTAAGCCCGCGAACTTGGGCAATTTAACCGCCAGAATGGGTTTTCCCTGCTCCATAGCCCTCTGAAGTATGCGGCATCTGGTCCCCCTAAACACTGATGTAACATCGACAAAATCCTCCCTTAAATCCTCATCCCTGAGACCACGCCTCCTAAGCTCATCACGTATCTTTAGTAGGTTTAGCTGGCGTTGAACTTCATAGCTGACAACCTTAGATATTAGTTCCAGTTCCTGAACACCCTTTATCTCCACTAGGGCCCCATCTCTAATCGATATGTTAAGATCTTGCCTTATAGTCCCAATCCCCCGCTTAACCCTCCTTGTGGCCCTTAAGATTCTGCCTATTGCTAGGGCAACCCTCTCAGCCTCCTCAGGAGTATTTATAACCGGTCCAGTTGTCACCTCCACTAAGGGTATGCCAAGCCTATCAATTCTATAGCGTATCACTAAGCCCTCCTCACCCATCTTCCTAGCAGCATCCTCCTCGAGGCTTATATGCTGTATTGGCACGTCCTTCCCATCAACCCTTATAATGCCATTAACAGCAACCACGCAGGTCCTCTGGAAACCAGTCGTGTTAGAGCCGTCTATAACGATCTTACGCATAACATACACCTCATCAACGGGCTTAGCGTTCATCATAAGCGCTACTGTTAGGGCTATCTCCAGAGCCTCACGATTAAGCTCGTGGGGTGGCTCCTCATCCATCTCGACAAGGCATGAGGTCTCACTATTAGCCTCATAAAGTATCTTAACACCCTTCTGGAACTCAAAGTATGCCGCCGGATCTATCTGGCCTAGCTCACTCTGAGTTGGCCTAAGTCTACGAAGGAATAGGATCTCAGGCTCACCCTTAAAGAGCTGCGGCTTACAAGAGCAGAAGAGCTTCTCCCTAGTTGCGAGCTGCTGATGGCATTCTAATCCAACCTTAAGCCCTAACTGAGCATAGTCAACTCCCAATTAATCAGCCTCCTTAGAGGGGCTAAAAATTCTGGGCGCCTCAATAGGCTCTACAGTCCGCTCCGAGATTTCACCCGCCAAGTTGGTTAGGAGGAGCCTCTTAACCTCCTCTGGATCGGTGCTCTGGGCTAGGCACCACATCATCTTCACTAGGGCTGTTTCGGCAAGCATATCGCCTAATGGAATAACGCCCATGGCCAGTAGGTCCCTACCATTAGAGTAAACATTCATGTTTATGCGCCCCCAAATACATTGGGAGGTCATGCCAACTATTACACCGCTTTCTATAGCCCTCTTAATAGCTGGGAAACACTCACGCCGCACATGGCCTAGACCAGTCCCCTCAAGAACAATACCCCTATAGCCCTCAGAAACATACCAGTCTATAATCTTTGGGTTCATGCCAGGATAAAACTTTATGAGTGTAGCCCTTTCATCGAAGTTAGCCCTTAAAACCAGCCTCCGCCCAGTATCCCTAGGCCTATACTCGTTAGTGAGCATGATTATTCTGTCACCAATAACCCTTGCAAGGGGTTTAGCATTCACAGTCTTAAAGGCATCCCTCCGGCTAGTATGGCACTTCCTAACCTTCGTTCCCCTATGCAATATTATGCTATCGTCCGATGGGGTCTCATGCATGGCAACAGTAACCTCAGCGAAGGGGGCCCTAGAAGCGGCTAGGACGGCGCCTATAAGATTTAGCGGAGCATCAGAGCTAGGCCTATCCTCAGACCTCTGCGCTCCAACAAGCACAACTGGCACGGGGAGATTCTGCAATGCAAAACTGAGCGCTGCGGCCGAGTAGCCCATCGTATCAGTCCCATGCGCTATAATAACTCCATCAACACCCCTAGTAATATGCCTGGCAACCGCCTCAGCCATGGCTGACCAATGCTTCGGGGTCAGATCCTCGCTAAATACGCTGAATAATATCTCAGCATCTATTACGGCTATATCCGCAAGCTCTGGAACAATACTGTATAGGTCACTTGCGGAGATAACTGGTCTAACAGCGCCAGTCCTATAATCAACGCGGCTAGCTATGGTTCCACCAGTGCTCAAAATTGAAACTCTCGGTAAGCCCGGTCTCTGCTTAGGCGGTGGCGGTGGGATGAAGGCTGGCTTCATCTCGGCTCCAATACGCTCTATCCTCGTAGAGGGCGTGACCTCAACCCCAATATTATAGCCGGACCTATTCTTTATCACAATATGTCTATCGTCACTATACTCGGATCTAGGAATCAGTATCCCCTCAAAAATAACATCATCCTTAATAATACGTATCAAATCTCCAATCTCAGCCCCAGCATCCAGAAGGGCCTTAAGCGCTAAACCCCTATAGCCCGGCAACCTCTCCTCCATATCAATCCTTCCGCTCAATTCTAAATGTGAACAAACGTTAAACAACAATAAGCTTCAAAGGTAAAAACTTTATTTTTACCTAATCCTAGAGGATAACCTAAAAATTCTTTCATGATGAAAGATTGGATGGTTTTTAGGGTATCACTTCATCTATGGTGGCCTATAGGTTTTATCCGAGCACCTTGTAGACTCTGTCGCCCTCCCTAACCCTCTGATTAACCTTTAATCCTATGCTCTGCCCGCTATAGGCAACATTAACGTTCTTATGTTCTATCTGCATAGACTCGACTGTCTGCTCGAAATTAGTGGACGAACCTCTTATGACAATCCTATCACCTACGGATAAAGTGTCTGTTAAGTTAACGACTGCGACACCTATCCTCGTGAAGTAGTGTGTTACCCTGCCAACCTCCTTCAACTCTCGCTCAGACATACCATCACGCGCCTAAAACCTAATTAGGTTTATTTTGCTTAAAAAACTATTGTTACTCTTGGAGTAATCGCTAAAAGATGCGGTTCATAAATAAAGGGGAAGATTTTACGCAGTCTCGGTCTCTACTCCTCTAAGTAACACTTTCTTCCAGTTCCTTTAGGCTTATTCCGAGTTCTTTAGCCTTCCTAAGTAGCTCCTCCAGCTCCGACTTCAGCTTCTTCTTTTCCTCCTCTTTTGAGGCAAAGACCGTAAAGGTCTCTAGGGGCTTTATCTCCATTAGCTCTATAGTTGCAGAGAGCGGCTTAAACTCACCCCGAGGACCAACATCATAATTTATCGTAAGCCTAGCCGGCTTCTCAGCAGCATTACGCCTATTAATCTCCTCAACAAGCCTAGCGGCCAAATCAACCCAGACCTTCTTATTCTCCTCCTTAACATCAGATGGAGCGCCGGTATAAAATGTCGAATAAAACCACCTCTTAGCCCTAAACAGAGCGCTCTTACTAGTGGGAGTTATCCTAAACCTCTGAACCGGCATATCTACCCCCAAATATGAAATGACATATAATAGACATATAAATGTATTGAGGAACTCAAACTGAAACGAGAAAACCAGTTTTCATCAATAAATTTACAGGCGGTAAGAAAAACCTTGTATTTTTGGCATCTAAGCAACTATATGCCGCAAGGGTCGAATTTTAAATGCAATTTTTAAAGCGAGACTTTATGCTGAAGGCATAGAACCGGATCCGAATATGGCATTTCCAAAAGTTGACGTTAGGACTATTGTAGGCGGCATACCTCTTAGGATACCGGTTATGAAAAGAGCATATAATGGAGTCTGCCGAGCCGATACCGTGTAAGACTACACCAAATCCTTAAGAGGTCGCTGGCAATAACTTGACGATACCAAACAGATAAATATTTCAAGCGTAATACATAGAAACTGGAGGGAAAAATTTGGTTTCTAAGGAGTTACTGGATTTATTGAATGATGCTATAGCGCGGGAGCTTCAAGTCTCCATCCAGTACATGTGGCAGCATGTTCAGTGGAGTGGTGTTAAGGGCTTCGCTGTTCAGGAGGAATTGAAGAAGATAGCTATAACGGAGATGAAGCATGCGGAGTCTATCGCTGAAAGACTCTTCTATTTAGGCGGCATCCCAACAACAAAACCTGCGGAAATATTCGTGGGGAAGACGCTGAAGGAAATGATTGAGCGGGATGTGAAAGACGAGGAGAATGCAATAAGGTTATATAAGGAGATAATAGATAAAGCCCGAAAAGAGAATGATGTGACAACAGCGGTTCTATTCGAAGAAATACTGAAGGATGAAGAAGAGCACCATGATTTCTTCACAACTCTCTTAGAAGAACTCTAGCAGCCAAAAATCCATCTCACTTTTCTTTTTAATATTAAGGTTTAAATCGATAATTTTTCCCTAAATATATTTTGTGGTGTGAGATAATGTCGGTTGTATCAGACGTTGATGCTGAGGATTGGGAGAGGGAAGTTCTGCAGTCTGATGTGCTAACAATTGTAGATTTTTGGCATGAGAGGTGCCCATGGTGTATTAGGCTGAACCCTATTTTTGAGGAGGTTGCGGAGGAATATAGAGATAAGGCAAAGTTCGTCAGATTCAATGTCCTAAAGAACCCTAGGAATAGGGATATAGCAATGAGAAATGGCGTTATGGGTACACCCACAATAGCATTCTATTGCAGCGGCAGATATCTAGGTTCAATAGTCGG
>JAGTQA010000054.1:0-11179 GCA_018396975.1 Candidatus Bathyarchaeota archaeon
AATCATCTTTCGTGAAGGTGAGACCTCCATGAACACATATTTTTGGGGGAAGGTGGACTTTGGGCCATTATACTACTTCCTAATAGTTCCACTAATAGTCACAGTAACAACTAACACCGTCAATCAGCTCGGCGGATTGAATGGTTTGGAATCCATATGCCCATCAATAATCCTAACAGGTATGCTTATTACCTCGATCGTTCATGGGCGTAGGGTATGGTCTCTTTTATGCATCCCATTGGCCGTCTCATGGTTACTAGCATACTATAATTTTAGGGGGAAGATTTTTATTGGGAATACTGGTTCCTTCGCGCTTGGGATAACTTTGGCGGCATACGCCATTATAGCCAATATAGAGCAGACCCTAGCCATATCAATAATCCCCTACATACTCAACTCATCGCTAGTCCTAATTAACGCATTATTCCTAAAGCAGAGGGCTAGGCTCGAAATGGATGGGTTAATACTTAAGGCAAGCCATAGAAGAAGCCTCCTAACCCTAATAGCCTACTACCACCCAACAACGGAGCGAAAACTAGTTCTATTAGTATCATTACTCTTCACGCTTGCAACAACAACCGCCATACTAATATCCATAACCCGATAGGGGGAAAGCCATGAAAATATGGTATGACGCATGCACAGGAAAACATATACGATATGGAGCAGCCATAACAAAGCGCCTAGAGGAGAAAGGGCACAAAATAATATTTACAACAAGAAAGCATCCGGACACCATACCACTAGCAAGGCACCTAAACATAAAAATTGAGGTTGTAGGAAAATATAACCCAAGGACGTTATATACAAGGCTCTATGAAAGCCTAAAAAGGGAGAGAAGATTCTGTGAGATGTTCAAAAGAGAACAACCAGATATAGCGATTTCTCATCGCTCAGTTGAACAATGCCGCGTCGCGTTTGGGCTTGGGATTCCCATTATTTCTACACATGATACGCCTCATGCGGATGCTGTTAATCGACTTACGTTACCTCTTATCGACGTGCTAGTTGTTTCGAAAGCTATATCTGACGAGCACTTAAGAGCCTATCCAATAAAAAGGATAGTTAAATTTGATGGTGTTGATGAGGTAGCGTGGATCAAGAATTTCCAGCCTAAACAAAAATTCGACTATGGGCATCCATTAATCGTAGTTAGACAGATTGAGACTAAAGCCGTGTACGCTGAAGGAAAAGAAGATATTACATTAAAGATTGCGAAAAAACTCTCGAAATATGGTAAAGTCGTTTTTCTCTCCAGATATATGAGGAGACCAATAGAAAATCTGATAGTTCCGAAGGGGTTCGTTGATTCTGCTAGCTTGGTTGCCGAAGCAGACTTGGTCGTCAGCGTTGGTGGAACAATATCTAGAGAAGCAGCTCTACAAGGCACACCAAGCATAGTAATTCCAGTATTAGGGCATTCTGATGTTAATGCGTACCTTCACGAAAGGGGCTTTCCAATTTTCATAGTAAAGCCAGAGGAAGTAATGAAGTATGCAGAAAGTTTACTTGGAAAGAGATTTGATGTTAAAGAGGAGCTTTCAAGAATGGAAAATCCGGTTGATATTATTGAGAGAATAACTGAAGAGTTTTTAAGCAAAACATGTAACGGGATGCGTGGAAAATAATGGTTCTTGAAGGAAAAAATATTATGGTGACTGGTGGAGCGGGCTTCATAGGCTCGCATTTAGTAGAGGAGTATCTTAAGTGGGGAGCGGAAAAAGTTGTTGTTTACGATGACTTCTCGTCAGGTACCATGGAAAATTTAAATCACATAAAAAGCAACAGACTTAAAATAATTAAGGGATCGGTACTTGATGCTATTCTACTGAATAAAGCAATCAAAAGTGAAGAAATTAATATTATAGATCATCAAGCTGCTAAATTAGAGGTCTATTCTGGTATACTCAATGTTAAAAAGGAAGCTAGAGTTAATATTTTTGGCACATTAAATGTTTTAGAAGCAGCAATAAAGAATAAAGTTGAAAAGGTGCTTTTTGCCTCTTCAGCCGCAGTCTATGGTCAGGCAAAAAAGGTCCCTCAAGATGAGATGCACCCACTTGAGCCGCACTGGCCTTATGGAGTTAGTAAGCTATGCGCAGAGAGATATTGCATACAATATAATAGACTATATGGACTAAATACTGTGGCTTTTCGCTATAGCATAGTTTATGGACCTAGAGAATGGTTTGGAAGAGTATTAACAATGTTCATAAAAAGGATTTTTTTAGAGAATAAACCTCCCGTAGTATTTGGAGATGGAACTCAAATAAGAGATTATGTTTACGTGAAAGATTTAGTTAGAGCACATATACTCGCGATAATCAATGAGAAATCAAATGGAGAAGTATTTAATATTTCAAGCGGAAAAGGCATAAGCATAAAAGATTTGGCACATCTCCTTCTTGAGATTTCAGGTAAAAACCTAGGAATAATATTTGATAATCCGAAGGAAGGAGAAGTCTCTCAATATCAGCCTGAGAGAATAAGACTACCAAGCGAATTAAGGGTTCTGGTGTTGGACAATAGAAAGGCTAATGAGATTTTAGGATGGCGACCTGAAACAAGTTTACGTGATGGAGTTATTGAAGAGATAAAATGGATAATGGCGAATCCATGGAGATGGCAGGTTAAACCTAGAGTGTAAAAGGGGATAGGGCATGAAAAGGGTCATGATTACTGGTGCGGGTGGACCTGCCTCTATAAATTTTATTGCCTCTCTTAGGATCGCTCCTGAGAAAATATATATTGTTGGGGTTGACGCAAACAGGTTTAGAGTACATTTAGCTCCAGTTGATTCAAAATTTGTGATTCCTAAAGCTACAGAAGATAGCTACATTAATATTTTGAATGAAATTATTCGGCGAGAGAAGGTAGATTTCATTCATGCGCAGCCAGATATTGAGGTAAGGATTATATCCGAGAATAGGGAAAAGCTTGAAGCCAACATTTTCCTACCATCTAAAGAAACGATTAGGATTTGTCAAGATAAATTTGAATCAACTAGGATCTGGCTTAAGAAGGGCGTTCCAACAGCCAGGGCGATCGAAATTAGGGATGAAAAAGATGTTGAGAGGGCATTTGAGGAGTTTGGTAGCCCAATATGGATTAGGGCTAGGTATGGAGCCGGAGGGAGGGGGAGCACGCCAGCCTATAATATTGAGACGGCGGTTTCCTGGATTAGATATTGGAGGGCTAGAGGTGAAAGGTGGGAGTTTATTGCGCAAGAATTCTTAGGTGGCAGAAATATAGCATTTCATAGCCTTTGGAAGGATGGTGAGCTTATAGTTTCGATGGCAAGGGAGCGCCTAGAATATATTTATCCAAACTTAGCTCCCTCAGGTGTAACTGGAACACCAGCCGTTCAAAGAACAATACATGATGAGAGAGTTAATAGAACGGCTGTTGAAGCAGTTTTAGCCATAGACCCCAATTTCAGCGGCATCGCATGCGTGGATTTAAAGGAAAACTCGGAAGGAACCCCTTGTGTAACTGAAATTAATGCTGGCAGAATGTTTACAACATCCTTCTTTTTCTCCTATGCCAGCAAAATACTTTATGGAGATTTCCGCGCAAACCTCCCATACCTTTATCTAAAGGTAGCCTATGGTGAAAGCATTCCTGAACTTCCCAAATTTAATGTTCTGCCCGAGGGGCTCTATTGGATTAGGCATATCGATGCACCTCCATGTCTTGCTAAAGATGGTGAAATTTTAGGGAGGATGTATGAGTGGAAAGAGACATAAAGCTCGTAATATTTGACCTAGATGGGACCCTAGTCCACCTCCCAGTAAAATACGAGAAATTAAGAGAAGAGATATCAAGGATCCTTGGGATTAACAAGGTTGACTCCATACTAGCTGCTCTAGCTAACCTCGATGGAGACTTAAAAATGAAGATTTTTGATATCTGGAGTTGGTTGGAGCTCGAAGCCCTTCCCGATTTAAGGGAAATCGATGAGGGAATAAGAATCTATAATAGATTTTATGGTAAGATTAGATGTCTAGTCACCTTGCAGGGTAAGATGGTCGTCGATAGAATCCTAGAGAAGACAGGTTTATCCTTCGATTATATTGTTACCAGAGAGAATTCTCTCAGCAGAAGCGAGCAGATAAGAATGGTTATCGAAAAATTTAAGGTTGATCCGAGAGAAATTCTTGTTGTGGGTGATAGAGAGAGTGATAGGGAAGCTGCCGAGAGATTTGGATGCAAGCTTATTCTTGTAAAAAATCGAAATCCTAATGGAGGCGAATATTCCCTTGAAGAAAGTTATAATCGAGATCGAGACGGATAGGCCCGAAAGTGTAGAGATCTACATGAAAGAAGTTCTGAATGGGCTATTAAAAAACAAATTCTTTCCGATGAATAAGTTTACCATAAGAATATCTGAAGAAGTATAAAAATGTCTTTTCTCCCAATAAAACAGTTAAATAACGGAGTGTATTCTAGTGGTTAGGGTTGAGGCCTTAAATTGGTTTAGGGAGACCACTGCCAATTTTGAAAGGGCTATTAGGGATAGGGATTGAGCTTTAGCGGGAGGAGAGATTCTAAGATAATAGATTTTATAGTGAACTGTTTGTTGTAGAGTTTAACAGGGAATAGTAATCTTCAAGATTGAAAATATAGGCGATGATAATCCCGTTTACCTGAATCGTATAAATGGGCTTTAAATTATTGAGGGAGAAAACAATCAGCTGGTCGAAATAGAATCCTTCTCTAGCTTGAAATGCGAGATACGCCGGACTCTCCCCGAAGATATCAAGGATGTTACTCGTTATTTTTAGGGTTTTAGCATAATACTGTGCCAAGTGTGGGGCGATGGGAACGACGACTTTTGCTCCCGGAGCTTTATTTTCAAGCCACTCAACAACTTCCTTGTAAACCTCCCCCCAATATGTTTTCTCAAACAGATTTACTCCACCCGATGCTATTACCAACTCATTATAGTAGGAGGTTTCATAGGGGTGTGTTATAGCGCAGGCATATATCTCAGATGTAATCAAGAGAATGGAGAGAAGATAAAAGGTGACTCTTTTAGAGACTCTGGAGAATCTACTCAAAAAGGAATTTAACTGTGAAACCCCAATGGCAGCTAAAGAGGAGAAAGCTGGAAGAGCATCCAAAAATAGTCTTACACCATCATATCCATATGATGCTGAAACCCTTAAGAGAGCGAGCATTAGCCATATAAATAATAGAATGGAGATCTCGTTCGCTTCAGTTTTATGCCTAAAAACATCTTTAAGCGCATAAAAAATCCCAATTATCGCTGCTAACAGAATACTTACAGGCGTTGTGACAGATAGCATTATAAAGGGATAATGCCATGGAGCCCTCTGATGAACTTCTCCAAGATAATATACTGGTATGTTGAAATGATGAAGATGGAAATTAAGATATTCAATAATAGATCTTGGATCAATCCATAGTAGTGGCCAAGAAAGAAAAAAGAAGGTGAAGGCCAGCAATAGAAAAAATATTAGAGAGAATAGAGATTTGAGAAATGCAACTTTTATCCTCCGGTGGTATCGAATAAGGAACCATGCTAAAATTATAGGGAGTAATGAGATTGCACTTATTTTCACAGCAAGCGCTAAACCGCAAAGGACTGCTGAGGTAAGCATCCATCTCATTTTTCCCGTCTTTGTCCACTTTTTGAAGGCATATAGTGAGAAGACTATAAAGAATGTTTTAGGGGCGTCTAGGGCTGCATATCTACTATGAGCAAAAAAGTTTGGAAGGTAGGATAGAAGGAGGGAGGCTAATATGGATACGCTCTCCCCATAAGTATCATGAAGAAATAAGTATAGTAAGAGACAGGTTAATGAGCCCAATATGGTATTAGGCACCCTTGCAGCGGCAACTTCAGAAAATCCGAGAGGTTCCAAAACATGCAAGCTTAGGCCAATTAAATACTTAGCTATGGGGGGATGTTCCCAATTTACCCTCCATATGGAGATACTAAAAATTTGTGATTTTAACATGCCATCAACATAAATTCTACCAGCTTCAATGTATGCGGGTTCATCCCATGTGATTCCAGGATCATCTAGATTTATTATCCTTGGTATTAGAGAGGAGGAGAAGATCAATATACAAGTAAGGTAGGGGAAAATACTAGGGTTAAAAATGCGTTTCATAATACCCTAGCCCTCTTAACCCCTTAAACAAATATTTATGGTGCTGGTAGGTAAAAAGAAAATGTTTGCTCTATTTAAACTTTAAATGGACTTAAACTGGCAGGAAGATAGGTAATTGGCTCTATAGAATACTGGATGAGGATCATCTAGCCCAAACTATGTTCTACCCTATTTTCACTCCATGTGCCCCTTACACCAGATCTCATCTTCCCTTGCCCTTTTAGCTAGGAGATGAATTTGTTTCTGGGCGAAGACCTCGGCCTCTAGGGCATAGTTCTGCGAGGCCCTCATGAATGCCCGTCTAGACTTCTCTCTCAATTCGCTTCTCAGCAGCGTATTCCTCTGCCCCTTTAAAAGGCGTTGTAGTGAGATTCCCTCCTTTTCCCTGCATAGTCCGGCCCAAAAATACAATCTTTTCTCCTCAAAAAGACTGGATATGTGGGAAAAGATGTCTGCTGCCTCAGCAAATCTTTCATCTAAGCATTTTTTCGCCGCCTCTCTCAGGGTTCTCATCTCAGAGCTTTCTGGTGAGCCTAGATCTATATGTATGCTCTCCTTTATCGGCCCCTCTGCGACCACTCTGCTTCGTAGGTCAACTAGGTCCTCTCGAAAGTTTATGTTAATGAAGCTCTTAAACTCGGGGTCTAAATCTTTCAGTTCGCCAGATACTGAGATGAAGTTAACTTTCGGTAATCCCCTTAATAAATCATCCGGCCTATCCCGTCCAAGCCAGCAAAGGGTCTCGGAAACCTCCGCGGTTTTCTGCCTTCTACACGCAAATATTACTGTTTCCACGCTTCCGTTTGCATGTATTGGGGCGGCTAAGCTTGCATCTTTGAGAGCGCTGAGGAGATAATCTATTACGGTTGGCTGTATAAATGGTGCATCGCATGGAACCACTACACAGTTATCGGCGCTTGCAGCGTTCAGACCGGTTGTAATTGCCACGGCTGGGCCTCTAATGAATGGTATTTTAAGGTCGATTACTATCCTTATATAGGCGTCTCCAAGCGAATGGTCTCGTAATAATTTCGTGTATCTGCGTCTTCGCACCTCACTATCGACGCATATTATGATTTCTTCAACAACCGGCCTTAATCCTTCAATAACATGTATGAGCATAGGCTTACCGAGGATGCTTGCTAATGCCTTATCCGTCCATGGGCCGCCCTTTACCTGAAACCTCCTAGCCCTTCCTCCCGCGAGAACTATCCCGCAATTTTTAGCCATAGCCTCTCCTCTTAATTTCTAGGGGATTTTGAGCTTATCTGATCCTTAATAAGTCTTAATAGGATATCTCCCTCCCCCTCTAAATCAATTATGGGAGCTTTAATCTCGCCAACTTCAGCCTTCTTTTTAGCTATAACGCCTGTAACTGCTAGTACTGGCTCGGTTCCCTCTAAAGTTTTCATAAGATCTTGGGTGTCTCTAGCGGTTACTATCTTCGGAATATCTTTTCTTTTGGCTGTGAGCGAGTGCAATCCCTCGATAAATATTATGTCTAAGGCTTCGTCCTTAAACAGCTTTATGATGCTATCCAGATCTCTTGGGGTTGAATCAGTCTTCTTTATTATCGCTGTTTCTCTGGGCGCAAGGGCAACCGTTACTTTTGCCCCGGCATGCATATGTCTCCATGTATCAGTTCCCTCGGTGTCTATTGAGAAGTCAGGGTGGTAGATATGCTTCACAGAGCCGACTTCATATCCCTCCTCCGTAAGCCTTGATATTAAATACTCGATTGTCGTGGTTTTCCCCGATTTACTCACTCCGACAACCGATACCACGAGCATGCCTCAACCCCTCCTAATTAGAGAACCCTCCGAAATCTCCCTTTTGCTGAATAATGTAACATTCACCTCATCATCCCTTTCTAAGATCTCTTTAGGTGGAACAAGGATAAAACTGTTGGAGTCGAGGAGGTGAATGGTTAGATACTTTAGGGATGACTCAAGAAATGCATATAATGCATAATGTTGTTATATGCTTGTATCTTAAGGGTGGTCCCTAATGGTTAGGGTAGTGGCTATCGTGGGTGGTAAGCGTTCTGGGAAGACAACTATTATTCAGCACTTGGCCAGAGAGCTTAAGGGTAGGGGTTATAGTGTTGGATCAGCAAAGGAGCTGCCCAATATTAGTTGGGTCGATACTCCGGAGAAGGAGACTTGGGAGCATGGTGAGGCTGGAGCTGAGATTGTGGCGGGTGCTGCGATAAATGGGACTGTCCTCTTCATAAAGAGGAAGCTCAGCTTGGACGAGTTGGTCACCTTCTTTATGGGACTTGACTATCTCATCCTAGAAGGTTTTAGGAATGAAGGTGTTATGGCGAATGTAGTTGCGGCGAAAGATGCCGCTGAGGCACGGGAATTCTGCGATGAATTAACCATCGCAATCTCAGGGATCATAGCTGAATTTGGGGAGGAGGTGGAGAAGGCTTCAACGCTAGGAATCCCCATATTCAATTGCAGGATGGAGGCTGATAGACTTGCAGACATAGTTGAGCAGAAGACTCTCCCACTCTTCCCCAACCTAAAGCGTTGTGGGGAATGCGGATATGAATCATGCCGCGAGCTTGCAAAGGCCATTATCTCCGGAAAAACCAATCTAAAGGAGTGTCCGCTGCTCAGAGGAAGGGATGTAGTCTTAGAGGTGGATGGAAGGGTTGTGCCGCTAAAATCCTTTCCAAGCCTCTTCATAAAGAGGACTTTAACTGGCATGGTCTCTTCGTTAGGTGGGGTCGGCAAGCCGAGGGAGATTAAAATCGTTGTTAAGGTTGATTGAGAGTTTTCAGGCTGGGATCCACTATAGCCTTTCCCATCGCTTATCCCCTATACAATTGCCCTAGCGCCATAAACTCTTTCTAAAGTTTCCTCTGCTATGGCGCTATGCGGTCCCACCTAACCTTATCTCATACCATATTGTTTCATATTCGGGGCCTATCGTGAATGTTTTGTAGCCTTTCTCATCCATGACTGGGAGTGCCTGCTTCCTATAGCCCCTATTATCCAGCGCCCAAACCTCAATATTGGCGTCGGATTTTACCTTTATTTTAGCCTTAATCCCCTCAGTTAATGTTGGCGGCTCCCCCCAAGCATTTCGACAGGTTATCCCACCACTATACTGTTCCACCCTAGATAGGTTTACTGTTCCCTCCGCTATTATTCTGCCACTTGCATACTCCATAATCTTTGCGTTATTGTTGATTGTGTATCCGGCTGCAACTAGGAGGATGCTCCTCCAATCCTCAAAGCTCCGTCCCTCCATAATATTGAGAGTTATTATGGCCCACCCGTTTAGGATTGTTTTGCCGGGCTCGATCACCACGCTGCCGAAATCATATTTTTCGCCGCCACAGAAGCCTATAAGTGCCAAGCTTCTGGAGGAGTTAACAATTATTACGCCCTTATCTCTCCTTGTTGTATCCCAAATCACTTGACCATTATCAGACTTATATATTGGGCCTTGGACGTTGACCTCGCGCGGCATTAGTGCGCTGCTAGGTGTCTGACCCCCCTCGACCACTAGGGCCGTTCTATAAACTAGTGGTATGCTGCGTTCTATTCCGGCATGTGCTCCATCAACCAATCTCCAAGCCCACGTTCTTCGCTCTGCAATAATATCTATCTCCATCATTTTGCTGAGCGGGGCTACTACGAGATCATTTGATGGGCTAACATCGCCCCTAACAAACATGAAATACGCTGGTATCAGGGTTGCCATCTTAGTTGGGTGCTGGTCGATATCAAAGTAGCCCTTAATCATCCTTGCGTCCCAATCATTAAGTCTCCCATAGGCGAAGAGAAATATTCCATCCCAGTCCTGTAGTGCTGCATAGGCCGCTAGAATCACTGCTGCCTCAGCATCATACATGTTTGGTGCTGGATGATTATATTCCGTTACGAAGTGGGGTTTACCATAAACTCTTCTAAGGGCTATATCGGGTATAGTACCCCCCTCGGGACTGTTAACCATGGGCTTATTTATAACATACCAGTTTTCGGGATCCCATGGGGTTCCAGGGAACTCTGGATGCTGCCAGTAGGCGTGAGTATCCACAACGTCAAGCTGCGCCTGTATATTTATTGTGCTGCAGCTTGTTACGGTCCCTATAACGAGAGATCTAACTCCTAAGTCTTCCTTTAAATATCTATACATGCTCCCGAAGTATTTCTCTTCTAGGTTCCAGAGGAATTCAACCCAGTCTCTCCTTGCGCGTGGAGTTTTATTGTTGAACCCGCTGAGTGTGAATATGTTTACTGAGCGGTTCTCAAGGCTGCCCTCAACCGTCATCTCCCAAGACTTGATTAGGGCATCGGTTGAACCATACTTCTCCAGCAGATACTCGTTCCATCTCTCCCTAAGCTTAGCTTTAAAGATCTCCGGTAGACCATCTATAACCCCACCAAGCCATCCTTGAAGTAGCCCCTGCTCATTAACTATTTCAACGATAGCTATGCTTGGCTCCTGCGCGTATATAGAGCCAGTATAGGGATTATAGTGGGTTAAAAGGAGCCTAGCATATTCCATATGGAGGTTCATGACATCATCGACGAAGAAGCCTAATACCTGCTGATCCTTCCATGACACAGCGTCTATTTCTGCTGGTAGGCCATCGGCGCTAGATAGCTGCCTAGAAACTAGGAGATTAAGGTCTGCATAGATTCCATTCTCCTTTAGCATGGCTATAAAATAGTCAAGCCTATCAAGCGCCTGCTCATTTAAGCGTCTAGTTCCACCAGCTCTCCGATCGAATATGTTAAAGGCCTCCCATGGCGCATCCATATGGTGGAAGCGAACTATGTTTATGCCGAACTTCGCGAGTCTAGCCGCTATCTTCTCAGCATCCTCCTTCCTCGGAAAGGCTGCACCGCCACATATATTAACCCCGAGGAATTTTATGCGCCTATCTCCAGCATATAAATGTCCATCTCTCCCAACATATATGAATCCGAAGCGTCCAGCGGGCCTATCAAGTAAACTACTTAAGCTCACAAATGTCTCTTCAGAATCATCCCATGGGAGATAAAACTTGAAGAGTTTTC
>JAGTQA010000054.1:11638-14197 GCA_018396975.1 Candidatus Bathyarchaeota archaeon
TTAGACCGTCAGCGTATGTACATAGGATCTTGGTTGGATCATTTAGGCGCACGGCATCTATGAATGCATTATCCTCTATCTCAAATATGTTTGGTTCTCCGGGCACCTCTAGGGCTCCCATATTTAGGCGTAGCAATTTCAGGTTATGCTCCCAACCATTGAAGAAGGCCGCGGTCTTATTAGCGTATATATTTAGTGTTATTATCCATCCGCTGCTATTGGATGAGCAGGAGGCCCAGAAGCAGCCTACTGCACCGCTAGCAAACTTCACGCTTACGACGCTTGCATCCTCAAGGTTATATTCCGGCGGAACATCCCTATTAAATCCCCTAGCTGAGTAGGCGTGGACCTCCTCAACTTCACCACATATAAACCTTGATAGGTCGATGGTGTGTGTTACCTGCTCATGGATTTGTCCCCCGCTCATCTCCTTCCTTATCCACCATCTTAAGAAGGGTGTGTCGGGTGAAGGTTTTGGTGTATTGGTGATCCATCCCCCAGTTATAAGTATTGGGGGGTCTTCCCTGAATGCCTCCCTAGCCATCTGGACTCCTCTCCTATAGCGGTTCATGTATCCAACGCTTGTGAGCAGATTCCTTCTCTCTACGGCCGAGGCTATCTTCCTTGCCTGATCAAGATAGAGGTTTATTGGCTTCTCAACGAAGAATGGTATGCCACGCTCTATCGCAAGCATCTCTGAGCCATGCGCGTATGGTGGAAGGCAGAAGTATACCGCATCGAGCTCAACCCTATCGAACATTTCCTCAGCCCTACTGAATACGAGAGCATCCCTAGCACCAAACCTTTCAGCAGCTGCCTTAGCTCGACTCAGATCTACATCGCAGAACGCAACTAGCGAGACATGGGGATTCTTAACGAGCTCCTCCATATGCCTTAAGCCTATTCCACCACAGCCTACAAAGCCAACCCTAATCCTTTCCAAGCAGACCCCTCTACATGAAATAAGACCTTACAATGAACCCTCTATATTAGGCTCCTTAGATATTTCACGCATTTTGGCAGCTCAATATCTGGGTCTCCGGGTATTCCACATTCAAGGGCCATGAAATTCTTATAGCCAATGCTCCTTAGCGCCTCAAAGCCGGATTTGAAGTCTATGTGGCCGTATCCCGGTAGTAGGCGATTACTGTCCGCTAAGTGGACATGCATTATGTAGCCGTCTGCTGCTCTAATACTTTCCGGTATATTCGCCTCCTCAATATTCATGTGGAAGAAGTCGGCCATAACCCTCACATACTCGATTCCAACGGCCCTACATACTTCAATAGCCTGTTCCAGCCTATTAATGAGGTGAGTTTCATAGCGGTTTATTGGCTCAAGAAGAATGTATGCGCCAACATCCTCGGCATACCTTCCCAGAACCTTACACTCCTCAATAAGAACCTTCTCCTCAATCTCCCTAACATTAGGATACCATGGATATAGGTCTGGGATTTTTGGGCCTCCAAATGTTGGAACAGTTATTACGCCAACCCCTCCTAGATCAGCACATATCTTAAGCCTCTCCTTTATTCCCTCTATTGCGATCTCCCTCTCCCTCCGCTCCGCCCCAAGTAGGTCGCCGCCATATCCACTGCAGACCGTTGAGAGTTTAATCCTTGAGATACTTAGTGCCTCTTTAATCTCCTTAAACCGCTGCGGTAAATTGTTCCCCCAGACCTCGATTCCCTCAAAACCATAATCCTCAATCCTCCGAATCTTTTCGTCCATTGTCCTGCCCGGAACAAGATTTTCCTGGACTGCCAACTTCATAATTGATTCACCTATCCATCCAAATAACATCTCAGAGTTATCAGCCTAACATATTTGATTTTTCATTTTTCCCGACTAAGCGGGCCTAGAATGGCTTCTCAATCCATAACCTTATTGTCTCAAGCCAGAGGACTGCGCAAGCTAAGACGCCAAATATTATGGCGACGATGTTATGTATGCTTAGGCTATGCCCATAAAATACTAGGTAGAAGATTAGCATCGTTGTAAACCAAACCGAGTAAAATAGAAACCTTGGGACCATAAAGCGCCCGAACTTAATAAAGAACTTTAAAATCCCAACCTTAACCTCCCTAGCCAGCAGATACTCACCTCTAGGAGTCTTCTCAACAAGCCCCAGCGAACAGAGCTTCTCTAGGTGGTGGGCTGCGACGCTAGGACTTGAGAATCCCAGAGCCCTCTGGACCTCCCTAACACCCACGGATGAACCGTGAGCCCTAAGCATAAATAGATACACTAGTAGAGTCTTCCCCCTAAGATGAGACTCTATCTCAGCATCTGTAGGAGAAGATCCATCCATATGCGCGGCTCCAACCAAAAAATAACTTAGTAGCCAGAAGAATATAAGATGTTATGCTCGGAAACAAAAGAAATCCTTAAAAGCAGATGCTCCAGAGAGAAATTATGTGTGCGGCCGCCGTAACGTAGGGGCTTAGCAGGGCGCAAAGCCGCGCAGCCTGGTAGCGTACAGACATCCGCCAAAGGCGGGGATGGTATAGGCCTGTGGAGCCTGGAGGCCGGGTTCAAATCCCGGCGGCGGCCTCCAAC
>JAGTQA010000065.1 GCA_018396975.1 Candidatus Bathyarchaeota archaeon
ATTTTTCCATATATTTGAGAAATTTTTAAATATTCTTATTGCTTTTTGAATAAATGTTCAATAAGTTTGGGGGTGTGTACATCGCCATCCAATGAGCTTGACGAATTAGACCTTCGGATAATCGGATTGCTACAGGAAGATTCTCGGATAAGCTTTAATAAGATTGCGAGTAAGCTTGGCATATCCGTTGGGACGGCATATAATCGTATTAAAAGCCTTGAGGAGAAGGGTATTCTAAAGGGTTATACCGTGATTGTTGACCCAGCGAAGATTGGTTATGGAACTATTGCGATTATACTTATTCAGGCTGAGGGCGCGCACCTAGTTGATGTTGAGAATGAGGTTGCTAAAATGGATAATGTGGTTGCAGTCTATGATATAACTGGGGACTTTGATATAGCTGTGATAGCCAGGTTTAAGGATAGATTTGGGCTAAATGCCTTCGTTAAGAAGATCCTCTCGATGCCATATGTTAGGCGGACGGTTACAAATGTCGTTTTAAATGTTGTGAAGGAAGACTTTAGAGTTAAGATCTCATCCTAAAATTTTAGAAAAAAGGGGGATCCCTATCCAAAATAAAAGGTGAGAGATTTGAGCAAAGCCCTACTCCTAATGATTTCTATCTTATCTCTATTGCTTTTAGCAGCCCTCATAACATTTAACGTGGGTCCTGAGGCAAGATATAGACAAAGAGGACCCTATAGAATTTTTCCAAGGGATGTTGCCCACTGGTTTGGATGGGTAAGTTTCCTACTTTTTGCGGCTTCAATCTCCTATTCGGCTTTAAAGAGGGGCTTTCCAAGAAGCATTAAAACTTGGCTGCTAGTCCATTGCGTAACTGGAACGCTCTCCCTACTACTCATCGTACTTCATATAATTAATAGGATACAGGCTCCGAGACCGGGGTACTTCATTAGCTTCTTCGCCCTTCTCCTCATGGTGACAATAGTTGTGAGTGGAATATTGGGGCGATATGTGAAAGCCAAATTTATAAAAGATTACTGGAGAACTCTGCATACACCATTAACAATACTCTTCTATTTCACATTAGCCTTCCATATGCTCGAAAAAATGAACCTATTATGGTAGGTTTTCAAGGAAAACGGTCGATGATTCCCTATATGACTTTTAGTAGGTCTGAGCGGGTTATTATACCAACCAGCTCACCCTTCCTCGTCACTAAAACCCCCGGATGAACCTCCAGCAGCGGTCTTATTACGCTTATATCCGTGTCCTCAGATACTGTGGGTAGCGGTGGCTCCATAATCTTCTCAACTGGCTCCTCAGCTATGTTTGGACTTAGATTCCGCACTATCCCCTCCTCAGTAACCATACCAATAACCTTGCCTTCATCAACGATGGGTAACTGCGATATTCCATATCTTACCATTATCTCACTGACCTTCCTTATCTTCTCCTTGGGGGTTGTCGTTATTACTTCGCGGGTCATTATCTCTCCACATTTCTTTCCACGCCTACTAGTTAATATCTGCAGAATCTTGTTTACTGTAGAAAGTCTAGGGTCAACCTTTCCACTCTCTATCTTCGCTATATGGGCTTGAGAAACCCCAACCATCCTAGCTAACTGACTCTGGGTTAATCCAGCTTCAAGCCTCATCTTCCTTAATAATGAGCCAGTTATCATCAAAAATGATAACCCCTAGTTATATCCTCACCACTAAAGATAAAATCTTTATTAGGGGCAATATCTATTTTTCTTTTCTATACGATTGGCTCTTAAGGTCATCATCGATCTCTTAAGATTGTCCTATGCATTATATTGCATATTTTTTCGATTCATTATACCGTAAATTATATATTTGGTTGTTCCGATAATCTCTCAGAGACCTAGGGGAATGCAAGGAGAATGAGGAACATAACAGTCATACCCCTCAAAAACATACCTTTAGAGGAGCAGGAGATTGAGATTGTTGAGAGGAAGGGGCTAGGGCACCCTGACACCATATGCGACGCAATAATGAATGAGGTTTCAGTAAACCTTTGTAAGGAGTATCTCGAGAGGTTCGGGATGATAATGCACCATAACATTGATAAGTCGCTGCTAGTTGCAGGCGAGGTTGAGGTTAGATTTGGCGGGGGCATCATTAAGAAGCCAATGAAGCTGATCTTTGGCGATAGGGCAACATTCGAGGTTGGTAATGTTAAGGTTCCGGTTGCCGAAATATCTATTCAAACGGCTAAGGACTGGTTCAGGAAAAACCTTAGGTTTGTCGATCCAGAGGAGCATGTGAGGTATCAGGTCGAGATACAGCCCGGATCGCAGGCGCTCACTGACATTTTTAGGCGTGGTGGAAGGGTTCTTGAGGCAAATGATACATCAGCTGCCGTTGGATGGGCGCCCCTAACTAAAACTGAGAAATTAGTCCTAGATCTAGAGAAATATCTTAACTCCAACGATTTTAAGAGGAGGTTTCCGGAGACCGGTGAGGACATTAAGGTTATGGGCTTCCGGAAGCATAGAGATCTGAACCTAACTATTTCAATGGCGTTTGTTGATCGCTTCATAAGTGACGAAAAAAATTATTTTGAGAGAAAGGCCGATGTACTCGACGATATAAAGGGATTCGTTGATAGGCGAATGGAGGGCTTCGATAGAATCCATGTTGAACTGAATACCCTAGATGCGCCCGGTAGGGGTATAGATGGTCTTTATCTTACCGTGCTTGGGACAAGTGCTGATGGCGCCGACTCCGGGCAGGTTGGTAGGGGTAATAGGGTTAATGGTCTCATATCACTTAATAGGCCGCAGTGTTCTGAGGCTGCTGCTGGAAAGAATCCGGTTAGCCACGTTGGCAAAATATACAATCTACTGACACATAAAATTGCTAACAAAATCTACAATGAGGTTAGCGGTGTAAAGGAGGTTTACGTATGGATGCTGAGCAAGATTGGGCGTCCAATAGATCAGCCTGTGATAGCAGCAGTCCAATTAATCACGGACTCGGAGCCATCCTTTAATATTATTAGGAGGAGGGCTGAGGAAATAGTCGAGTATGAGCTGGAAAACATAGATAAGTTCACTATAGACCTAGCCTACGGAAGAATCCCAGTATGCTAAAACTTCATTCTTAGTGCAGCACTGCCATTAAGTCGATTAAGAGAGAGGAGAGGCTATTCCGGAAGATAGGGAGGTATCAACTGTTTAAAGGGAAGGGTGGCGGGCCCGGAGGGAATTGAACCCTCGACCCTCCCGAAGCGCCACTCCACCGTGAATTAGCGCTTTTACGGGTGTCTCCTCAGCGGCTGGCTTAAGAGCATCAGCCCCACATTCTTTCACTTAATTTGTGGGTCCGCCGCTCTACCTTGCTAAGCTACGGGCCCACCCACTCAAGATAAAAGATAAGTTAAGCGGATAGTTAATAACTTTTTCTTTTTAAGAGTAGGCTAGAGAAGATTGTGGGGTGTTAATGTGGGTGAGCTGGTCTTTGTCGGTCTAGGTCTTTATAGCCATGCCGATATATCCCTGCGTGGGCTTGAAGAAGTTAAGAGGGCCGATTATGTCTTTGCTGAGTTCTATACAAGTGTAATGCCGGGCTTCAATATTGACGAGTTTAGGAGGGTCTCAGGCAAAGACCCAATTATCGTCTCTAGGAGAAATATTGAGGATGAGGATGGCATATTAATTCTTGAGAAGGCTAGGAGGGGAAGAGTTATCTTTTTGGTTCCAGGGGATCCATTAATTGCAACAACCCATATAGCTCTCAGGGTGAAAGCGGAGAGGATGGGTATTAAGACGAGAGTTATTCATGGCGCATCAATATTATCTGCTGCAATAGGCCTCTCTGGACTGCAAAATTACAGGTTTGGTAAGAGTGTAACAATACCTTTCCCGGAGAGAGACGTGCTTTCGCGAACACCATACATAGTTATAGCTGAGAATAAGAGGAGAGATCTACACACGCTCTGCTTCCTAGACATTAGGGTCGAAGAATTAAGATATATGACAATCAATGAGGCCCTGAAGATCCTTTTAACACTTGAGGAGAACATTAGACAAAATGTTGTTGGGGAAGAAAGTCTCGCCGTAGGCATAGCTAGAGCCGGCTCCGAGAACCCAATCGTCAAGGCTGGCGCCATTAAGGATCTCTTAAACTTCAAATTTGGAGATCCACCCCACACTCTTATAGTACCCTCTGAGAGGCTCCACTTCATGGAGGCTGAAGCCCTAATCACATTGGCCGGGGCCCCAGAATGGGTTAGGGGGATGGTTAAATGAGTATAGGGGAGAGAGCATTAAAATACATATTTAAGACGGAGAAGGTTTTCACACGTCTAGAGATGGCTGATAAACCAGTCTCTATTGATATAGGTTCCGTAAAGAGAGTTATTGATGAGGCCAAAAGATATTTTGAGGATGCAAAATATTATTGGGAGAGAAAAGAATATGAAGTTAGTTTAGCTTCTATTGCCTATTGTGAGGGGCTTCTAGATGCATTACGTATGCTAGGGCTTATCAAATTCGAGTGGTAGGTGATCAGAAATATGGGGCAGGAAGAGACAAGAAAAGTTAAGGTTGTGCTGGCCGAAGGAACATTTGACCTACTACATTATGGGCACGTATATTATTTGACAAATGCCAAAAAGGCCGGCGGCGAAAACTCAAAGCTAATAGTTATTGTTGCAAGAGACAAGACGGTTGAGAAGCTCAAGGGGAGAAAACCCATAATACCAGAGGACCAGCGTAGGGCTATAGTTGAGGCATTAAAAGTTGTAGATGAGGCAATACTAGGCTATGAAGAGATGGACATGTGCAAGGTCATAGAAAAAATTAAGCCAGACATAATAGCGTTAGGCTACGATAAAGAGAAGGTGGAGGAGGACCTAAAGAGATACATAAAAGAGAGAAACCTCAACATAGAAGTTATTAGGATAGATAGGTTTATGGATAGGGAGCCCAGCAGCTCATCCACTATAAGAAGAAAGATAATTGAGGAATATTACGGTCAGGGAAAGATCTAGCGAAATGCCCACAAATCTATTAGAGAAATTTTTAACATGGTTCTTTTAAAAATATTATGAAGGGCGATTATTTTAGAGTCTCAAAGAGTCGAGTGGAGGGCTCTTCTCTAAACATTACATCATCTTTGTAACAGCCAAGTAAATCTGAGCATATTAAGAAGAATTATAGCATTTTTTCAGTCTCCTCATCTCTTGAAAGAAGTAGGTGGCATAAATGTCAAAATTCACTAAGAGTTGGGAGGAGCCAAAAACAGGAATAAAAGGGCTTATCAAGCCTGACGTCCCATTAAGACAGAAGATTGAGTTAGCCGCCAGACGTGTCGAAGCGCAGATCCAGTATCTAAATGGTGCAATACAGCTGCTGGCTGAGAGGGATAAATCTCTCTTCCAGAAGGTTGTTGATGCCTACTCCAAACATGAGATGCAGAGGGCAAATGTCTACGCAAATGAGCTAGCCGAGATTAGGAAAATGACAAACTTCATGATGAATGCCGAGCTAGCCCTAGAGAGGGTTGCATTAAGACTTAGGACCGTGACGCAGTTGGGTAATGTTGCAGCGGCCCTAGCGCCAATAAGTAAGGTTCTCCAGAGCATACGTACTGGTGTAGCCGGTATATTCCCAGGTGCTGAGCGTGAGCTTAGTGAGATAAGCATGCTCCTTGACGAGATAATGATTGAGGCAAGTCAGACAACTGGTATATCGCCGGACTTCGAAGTTGCCAGCGAGGAGGCGCAGAAGATCCTTAACGAGGCGGCTATAGTTGCAGAGCAGAGGATGAAGGAAAAGTTCCCAGAGCTACCAGCATTAAAGGCACCTTCAGAGGAGCTAGGGGAATTCAAGTAGCAATTCCTCCCTCACCCTCTTTATTTTATTTATCCCCCCATAGTTTATTGTGTAAGATTTATTCCCCTCTCTGAGGGAGAAATTTCCATAGGGCGCGTTTAAATGAGGATAGGCTTCCACATGTCGATCCAAGGTTCTATTGATAAAGCCGTTGATAGGGCTCTTGAGATAGGATGCAACACACTCCAAATATTCACGAGAAACCCGCGTGGCTGGATAGCTAGACCTCTTAGGGAGACCGAGGTTAACGACTTTATAGAGAAGGTTAGAGCTAGCGATATTAGGCCGGTTTATGGGCACATGCCCTACCTACCAAACCTAGCCTCGCCGAGAGATGACATATACATGAAATCGATTGACACGCTTATAATTGAACTTGAAAGGTGCAAAAAGCTGGGGATCCCCTACTTAGTGACGCACTTGGGAAGCCACCTAGGCTACGGAGCCAAACTTGGCCTGGAGAGGATAATTAGGGCCATAGATAGGGCTTTCTCGGTTACCGGTGAGGATGTTATGCTTCTTCTCGAGAATACTGCTGGAACAAGAAATAGTGTGGGCGGCTCCCTAGAGGATCTCCAACACATAATTGAGAGAAGCTCATACCCAGACAAGATTGGAGTATGCTTTGACACATGCCACGCCTTTGCAGCCGGATACGACTTAAGAACCGAAGAGACCATAGAAGAGATCATAAGAAAAATTGACGAGTCTGTGGGACTGGATAGACTGAAACTCGTTCACTTGAACGATTCACGCGGAGACCTAAACTCACATATAGACCGCCACGAACACATAGGTCTAGGAAAGATTGGAGAGATGGGCTTCAGAAATATATTAAGAAGCAAGCTTGCAAGCTTCCCATTAATACTTGAGACACCGAGAGATAATCGGAGAAGCGACCTAGAAAATTTAGTGAAAGTTTTCGATCTTGCCGGAATTAAACGTTAACAATTTTTTGGAGGTGTCCAGAACCTATTTTATATCTCTTTTCTGACCATACTGTCTAGGGCGCTCCATATTCTTCCTCCACTTCTCAAGGAATAGGCGATCTACATCAATCTCTATTCCTTGCGTTTTCTCGACAAGCCCGATGAAGTCTAGAATATAGAATATTGCATCAATAAGTTCTTCACTTATAACATCCCAGCTTTCCCCCTTTTTATAGGCGTCGGCAGCCTCACCCAGCTCAACGAAGGCCCAAAGAAGTTTCTGGGTTAGGGCAGATTCATTATTCGGAAAGCCTTTTGCACTCACAAGCTCCCTAACGAGCCTTTTAGCCTCATTAAATGTGCATTTATCTATGCTCATATCCCATCACAAAATCGCCATTACTTCTTAAGCTTCCAGATGGTTCCGCTATGCGTGTCCTCGATGATAAATCCGATTCTCTGAAGCTTCTCTCTAATTTCATCGGCAATCTTCCACTCCTTCCTCCTTCTCATCTCCTGTCTCAATTCGAGAATTATCTCCATTAAATTACCTATTATTGGCTCATATTCAGTAGTTCTCTTCTCAACCTCGGTCTCGACTCTAATCCCTAAAACGTCCTCCACTAAAACCTTCATAATCTCATATACTTCCTTCTTCGCCGCAGTCTCTATCTCAGCATTTATATTGGCGTAATTGTTTATTGCCCTCACAATACTAAATATAGCAGCTATAGCTAATGGAGTGTTAAAGTCATCGTCCATAGCCTCCTCAAACCTCCTCTTTGCATCTCTTACCTCCACAAGAAGAGACTCTTCACCACTGCCCCTCTCACTCCTCTCCTTTAGAGATTTAAGTCTCTCCAAGGCATCCAGAATCTTCCTAACATTTTCCTCCGCGAGCCTAATATTTTCCCTGTTGAAGTCTATTGGACTCCTATAATGGGCGGATATTAAAAAGAATCTTAAAACATTTGGGCTACACATTTTTAATGCATCCTTGACGGTGATGAAATTCCCAAGGGACTTTGACATCTTCTGCCCTTCCACAGTAAGCCATTCATTATGTATCCAGTATCTGACAAAAGTTTTCCCCGTGAGCGCCTCAGCCTGCGCTATTTCATTCTCATGATGCGGAAAGATTAGATCCTTTCCACCCATATGAATGTCAATGGTCTCACCCAAATATTTCATCGCCATGGTTGAACATTCTATATGCCAACCTGGTCTACCCCAGCCCCATGGACTATACCATGCGGGTTCACCCTCTTTCTGGGCTTTCCATAATGCGAAGTCCGCTGGATTCCTCTTTCTCGGGTTTATCTCGATCCTAGCACCCATCTCTAGAGCTTCCATTTTATTTCCGGATAATTTGCCGTATTCCTCAAACTTTGATACGTCAAAGTATACGTCCCCATCTACTTGGTAGGCATATCCCTTCTCAATGAGCTTCTGGATAGCATCTATTATCTCTGGGATGTGCTGTGTTGCCCTAGGACTCACATCCGGCCTTTTTATGTTTAAGGCAGCTATATCCTCAAAGTATGCGTTACTGTATATTTCGCCAAGTTGCTGTAGGCTTAAGCCAGTCTCCTGTGAACGCCTTATCATCTTATCGTCTATATCGGTTATATTGCTTACAAATGTAACCTTGAAGCCCTTATACTCCAGATATCTGCGTATGACATCAGCAATGACAAATGCCCTAGCGTTTCCAATATGGATAAAGTCGTATACTGTTGGGCCGCAAACGTACATTTTAACTTCACCGTCATGTAGCGGTATGAACTCCTCCTTCCGCATCCCCATGGTATTAAGTATTTTAAGGCCCATATCTACAGTCATCCGTTTAGCACACTAACTAAGAATTCCCTTCCCACTCATATATAAGGGTGTTAGTTCCGCACGTCAATTCCGATGTGCAGTCTACGCATAATCCTCTCTAAGACTTGTAGAATTTTCTCTCTACTTTTTCTCCAAGAAAGAGCTATGCAGAGAATTATTGATGCGACAAAAATTATGGCTGACGCGCTCATCTCATCAGTCATCGAAGTTAGTCCTATGAGGACGAATCCTCCAACCACTGCCCCAAGCGAGTACAAGGTTGTCTTTCCAATTACTTGAATGAATACTATCTTGCTGAGTGGGAAGCGCAAAGATCCCGCTAGAAGCATTATTGGTGTGTCTGGTAGTGGTGAAGCGGCAAACAGTAATGCGACCAGAAGCCCATATCTCTCTACCCATTTAGGTAGGTGGTTATCTTTCTCATCCGAGCTAAGAGTTTCCTTTATGCCTAAACCCCAATAATAGACGGTTAATTCACCTAAAGCTCCACCCAAGCCTGCAACTAACCCGAGAATTAATGGGTTATATAGTTTGGTTAGCGAGAGAAAGAGTGGTATGAAAAATCCTCTCGCGATGATCGCTAAATGACTGAACAGCGCAGCGAAGAAGACGCCCGCAAGACCATAATTTTCGGTTAAGCTGTTGGCAAAAATTACCTCATATAGGATCGTCATGGATAATATTGCGGTTAGGAGTGCACCAATGATCTTTGCCAAAGCCTTAGCTCTTGTGGTCATTATAAACCCAGCTTTCATCAATTACAAGCAATAGAGACTCTAATATTACTTGCGCCAAATCCTTAAAAGACTTACCAGCAAATCCCTTTTTATGTAAGAGATTTTTCTTCAATATCTTCGATCTATTTTTATAATTCTCAAAATTATTATGCTTTCCCCTCTCAAGATAATTCTGGGGTTAGTATTGGGCCCTATTGCTAAGACTCGCTTATCTAGGTCCCATAATGCTCAAGCCCGCGATTCGCTCTCTGAATCTATAGTTCTCTCCCTATCACCTATTAATGAGAAGATTATTGAGGCTGATCTTAACTTGTATCCGGATGCTACAGTAATTGCTGATATGAGCGGCAATATTCTCGGCTGCAACAAACTATGTCTGCACCTGTTTAAATGCAAGTCGATGGATGATATTTTAGGCCGCCCCATTACTAATTTTATGAGTGAAAGTGAATATTCCAAGATAATTAAGTTCCTAGAGGAGAAGGATGGTGAAGTAAGGGGCGTCGAAGTTCTCCTCTCAGACATAAGTGGGCATAAGTTCCCAGCGGAGATCTCGGCGGGTCTCATTAGGGATTCTGAGGGAGAAAGTTTAGGGATTATTCTCGTAGTTAGAGATGCTACCGAGAGAAAGAGACTTATTGAGAGTTTGATTCAGGAGAAAAAGATGTTTGATGTTCTAATGGACAGCATACCGGACGCGATCTATTTTAAAGATGCCAATTCTCGCTTCATCAAGATTAATAGACCTAAAGCCCTTAGAATGGGCTTAAAAAGTCCCGATGAAGCTGTAGGTAAGACTGACTTCGACTTTTATCATGAGGACTTTGCACGCGAAGCTTACGAGGATGAGCAGAGGATTATGAGGACTGGAGAACCGCTCATAGGAAAGGTTGAGGAGGTTAAAAGTAGGGATGGGAGGGTCCGATGGGTTAGCGCCACAAAAATTCCGATAATGGATGAAAATGGGAGAGTAGTTGGTTTAGTTGGAATTTCAAGGGATATCACAGACCTTAAGCTCATGGAGAAGAAGCTTGAGCACGCATATATGGAGTTAAAGGAGCGCGTGGAGGAGCTACAGAGGATTCAGAGGGAGCTTGAGAGGTCAAACAGGGAATTGGAAAATTACACGTATGTTGTCTCCCATGACTTAAAGGCTCCCCTAAGGGCTATAAGGTCCTTCATATCTTTCCTTCTTGAGGATTACGGCGATAAACTTGAGGGAGAAGGACTAGAATATTTAAAGAGGATTGATGCCGCAGCAGCCCGCATGAACGAGTTCATTGAGGATTTGCTTCTGCTCTCTAGGGTTGGGCGGAAGTTCATGGAGGTTGAGAGGGTCGACTTGAATGAGCTGCTGGATGAAATAATTCAGGATCTTAAGCCTATAATCGAGAGTAAAAGGGCTAGGGTTATCGTCGGCAAGCTCCCGGTCCTATACATACAAAGGGTCTGGATTAAGCAGTTATTTATGAATCTTATTGATAATGGGCTAAAGTTTAATAAGTCTGAGGTTCCAACAGTTGAGGTCTCATGCGAAGAGACACCCAGCGAATACATCTTTAGAGTTAGGGATAATGGTATTGGGATTAGGGAGGAGCATCTTGGGAGGCTCTTTAACCTCTTCGAGAGACTTCATTCGGGTGAGGAGTATGAGGGGACGGGCGCCGGCCTAGCCATATGTAAGAAGATAGTTGAGGGGTGGGGTGGTAGGATTTGGGCTGAAAGCGTCTTAGGTAAGGGGAGCACATTCTCCTTCACCATACCTAAAAAGTATGGGAGTATGGGGGATGTAAAGGGTAATGGCTAGGAGAGTAACTTCATCCTACACGATTCTGCTCGTTGAGGATAGTATGGATGACGCCCTAATAACCAAGAGGGCGATGAGTAAGGTGAACATCATGGGGCGGCTAATCATCGTTAATGATGGTGAGGAGGCACTAAAGCTCCTTAGAAGGGAGGGTGAATACAAGGATTTCACCCTCCCATCCCTAATTATATTAGACTTGAAGATGCCGAAGGTTAATGGTTTTGAGGTTCTAAGGGAGCTGAGAAGGGATGAGAGATTAAGGGTTCTCCCAGTCATAGTCTTCACATCCTCGGATAGAAGCGAAGATATTGAGTTGGCCTATAGGCTGGGCTGTAACAGCTACATTGTGAAGCCAGTTAGATTCGAGGACTTTTTGAGGGTTATGGAGGAGATAAAGCGCTACTGGCTTGAAACTTCAGAAATACCAACGTAGGGAGGGAAAGCGCGATGGTTATTTCAGAAGTGTCTAAGCAGGGTTTGAGCGCCGATGAGAGCCTAGGCAAGTTTAGAATATTGTATGTTGAGGACACGAAAGACGACCAAATAATCCTTAGACGCCTACTTGAGAAGAAGAGTAGAATAAACTTTGAGTTGATAACGGTTAGTGATGGATTTGAGGGTTTAAAGAGGGTTAGCAAGGAGGATTTCGACCTAATAATTTTGGATTATAGGCTTCCGGGGATGACTGGGCTTGACTTCCTCGAGAGACTGAAGAAGATGAATATTACAACTCCAGTCATTTTTGTGACGGGAAAGGGCGATGAGAGGATAGCCGTTGAGGCAATGAAGCGCGGTGCAAGAGACTATATCGTCAAGGATGAGGAGGACTTCGGCAGGCTGATAAAAGCCATAGAGGAGGCAGCATTAGAAGCGAGTCTCCCAAAGAGTATCGATATTAGGGCCGCCATATACTTGGCTGGCCTATTCTCGGCGCATGAAATATTAAGCGGTGATGAAATAGGATGGTTGCTTGAACAAAGCAGCCATGTACAGCTTGAGAGCCTCCTATCAGCACTCGACGAGCTCGTTAAGGCTGGCTTCGCAGAGGCTAAACCATTGTATTCGGCGGTTGCATGCCCATTCTGCGGCTCACTTAAACCAAATCTTCTATTGCAGTGTCCACAATGTGGGAGCAGTCAGCTAATAAAGGGCGAAGCGCTGGAGCACATGAATTGTGGCGGATTAGACTTCAAGTTTAGCTATCAGAGCGTTGGCGGCGAACTTATCTGCCCAAAGTGTGGGAAGAAGCTTAGGCAGTTAGGCGTAGATTATAGGAGGGTCAGTGCACTCTATAAATGCTCCAATGGACATTTCTTCAGCCTGCCAACCTTCAACTTCAAGTGCTTTGGGTGCGGGCGAACCTTCGACATAGATGAGGCATCATTAAAGACAATCTATCAGTATAGATTAACTAGGAAGGGGCGCAGCCGCCTCTCACTAGCGCTTAAGTTTGGAGTGGACACGCCAGAATTAGAGGATAAGGTTACTATCGAGAATACATGAAAACTGAATTATTGTTCGCCCTGTTTTGGGGTGAGAATCATCGGTGCCAATAGACATTCTATCACCATTATACTCGTTCCTTGATGGGTTTATTAAGTGGCTTAGGGATTTAACCCCCTCAGAGTTTATTTTGGTCTTCTGGCCGCTCCTAATATTCGACTTTATACGCTCGGTCGGCAAATGCCTAATACTACTAACACACGCCCTCTATAGTAGATTTAAGCCTAGAAGAGAGGCTGCTGGCTTCTCGCCTAAAGTAACGATTATTATACCAGCCCATAATGAGGAGAAGATTATCGCTAGATCTATAGAGTCCGCCCTAGAAACCGACTACGATAATAAGGAGATAATAGTTGTTGACGACGGCTCCACAGATAGAACATTCGAGATAGCCTATCAATATGCAAAGAGGGGCCTAATAAAGCTCCTTCGCAGAGATATTGCAAGCGGCTCAAAGGCCGGGGCCCTAAACTTTGGGCTTAAATTCGCAACAGGCGACATAATAATAACTGTTGACGCAGATACACTAATTGAGCGAGACGCCATAAAGGAGATAGTTAAGCCGTTAAGCGACCCAAATGTAAGCGCCGTTTCAGGAAACGTTAGGGTTTTGGGGGGTGAGCATGGCTCAAATAATCTTCTGGTCAAATTGCAGGCATATGAATATCTTGTTTCACTCGAGCTTGGCAGGAGATTTAATGCAATGATAAAAACTCTGCTCATTATTTCAGGCGCTTTCGGAGCATTTTGGAGGGAATATGTCTCAAGTCTAGGCGAATATGATGTGGACACGATAACAGAGGACTTCGACATAACGATAAAAGTTAGGAAGCTGGGTAGGAAGCTGGCTTTCGCTGAAAAAGCTATAGCATGGACATTCGCGCCAGAAACATGGAGGGATTGGAGGCGCCAGAGAACACGTTGGTCGAAAGGTCAGATAGAGAGCCTATGGAAGCACAGAAACCTATTCTTCGGCGGAAGATTCGATTTAATGCTGGTTCTAGCCGTCTACGA
>JAGTQA010000036.1 GCA_018396975.1 Candidatus Bathyarchaeota archaeon
GTGGCTCATTAGCATTGTGCCTAAACCTTTATTCTGCCATGGGTCCCCAACAACCACGGATATTTCACCACTTTCCCCATCGGGCTGAACGATTAGCATGGCTAAACCCATTAAACGCCGTCTATTATTCTCGGTTTTCTCAGCAACTATTCCTATTTCTCGAGCGTAATCTATGTTGCAGTATCTGGCCGCCATACGATGATTTATATCTTTTATTATTCTGAAGAATCTTAGGCGCATTGTTTCTGTTGAGAGAGCCTTAAATAACTCGATTAGTAGTGGCTCATCTTCGGGCTTTATTGGTCTCAGCAGAACCTCGTTCCCATCTTTCATTACTCCTTTAGCCACATACTTGCTTGGATACGGCCTTATTATAAGATGCTCATATGGAGGTCTCTCCTCGAACACCCTCTCTAAATCCAGTATTATTCTGGCGTCTAGAGCTTTGACATCCCTATCTGTCACTATAAGCGGATTAATATCGAACTCCTTAATCTGCGGATAATCAATTATTAGCTGTGAAAATTTAATCAGCGTCTCCTCAATCAGCCTCATATTTGCTGGAGGTACCCCCCTAAAGCCCTCAGAGAGAATTTTATAGGCTCTCGTCTGCTCAATGATTCTCCTCGCTAAAACCTGATTTAGGGGTGGAAAACCAACTGAGAAATCCTTAAAAACCTCAACGCCAACTCCACCGGTCCCAAAAAGGATGAAGGAACCAAACTGCGGGTCCTTCTTGGCTCCTATTATAAGCTCATGCCCCCTTAAAACCATCGGCTGAACCAATACGCCCTCGATTCTAGCGCTAGGATATCTTCGCCTAACCTCCTCAATAATCTTACGAAAATATTCTTCTGCCTGTAGTGCGCTATGAATATTTAGGATTACCCCTCCAGCTTCGGTTTTATGAGTGATGTCCGGCGAGAGTATCTTCATTGCTACTGGAAAACCTATTTTAGAGGCTATTTCAGCGGCTTCATGAGGCTCTCTAGCAACATAGGTTTCAACCGTCTCTATTCCATAGGTCTTAAGAAACTCTTTTGACTCGATATCCGTTAGGAAGCATCTTCCCTCCCTAGCTGCTGCCTCAATTATTTTCTTTAAGTGAGTTTTATCGGTTGGCTGCGTTATCTGGAGCTCCTCTGGTGTTTCGTAGAGAAGCTCAAGATTTCTGGCATATTGATACATGTAAATGAATGCTGCTATTGCTTCTTCCGGCGTTAGATAGGTTGGTATCCTACTGCTCCTCAATATTTCGCGAGCCTCCCTGACCTCCTCTTCTCCAAGCCATGATGTGAGGACTGGCTTATTAAAGCCCTTAAAAGCTTCGGCAACAGCCTTAGCTGTTTCTTTCGGGTCTGCTGCACCTATGGGCGTATAGATTATTAGGAAGCCATCTATATTCGGGTCATCCTTACATATTTCAATAACCCTACGAAACCTCTCAACTGATGCATCCTCACATATATCTATTGGGTTAGATTTGCTCCAATAATGCGGTAAAACACGGTTTAGGGATTCAATTGTTTCAGCACTGAGCCTCGCCAATTTACCCCCTCTAGACACTAGCGCATCAGTCGCCATAACCCCTGGTCCGCCAGCATTCGTTATTATAGCTAGGTTTGGTCCCTTTGGTAGGGGCTGCGTTGCCAGAATCTCCGAGCAACTAAATAAATCTGCTATATTCTCAACCCTAACAACACCAGCTCTGGTGAAGAGCGCATTATAAAGGATATCCTCTCCAGCAAGGGCACCGGTATGAGATGCGGCTGCCCTCATACCCTCAGCTGATTTACCAGCCTTGATAACAATGATGGGTTTTGTTCCAGCGAACCTCCTAGAGGCGCTCATAAACTTCTTTGGGTCGCCTATAAACTCTACGAAGAGAATCATGCTCCTAGTTTCAGGGTCCATTCCAAAGTAATCTATTAAATCTGCGAAGTCGACATCTATTGTTCCGCCAAGCGAGACAACAGCACTAAAACCAACGTTCGCATGGGCAGCCCAGTCTAAAACCGATGCACAAAGAGCTCCACTCTGCGATATAAATGCTATATTGCCAGGTTTAGCCATCCTATTTGCAAAAGTCGCGTTCAATCGGATACTTGGACGCATAATTCCAAGGCAGTTAGGCCCTATAATCCTCAACCCATACTTAGCCTTTAACCTTAAAATCTCATCCTCCAGTGCTTTTCCTTCGGGACCGGTCTCTCTGAAGCCGGAGGAGACAATTATTATACCGGTTATTCCGGATTCGCCGCATTCCTCAACTATCTGTGGGACAACGTGGGCTGGTGTCGCAATTATGGCTAGGTCAATCTTCCATGGTATCTTCTTAATGCTCGGATATGCCATTACGCCCTGAACGCTTTGACTAAAGGGGTTTACTGGGTAAACGAACCCTTTAAAGCCAACGCCAATTAGATTGTTGAATAGCCTAAAGCCAACCGAGCCTTCCCTATTGCTCGCACCTATAACAGCTATTCTCTTGGGATTGAAAATCTTATCTAGACCCTCTATGCCCACTATCCTTATGCTCCCCTTTTATAAAAACTCGCTCGGCCTCAAAATTGTTTAACACCAAAAATGTAATAAGCATTTCCATCACTTAAACCTGGCTGAAATCTCTAGGACGATATATGCTTATTAGCGTTTTTTAACCCATTATTTTTAGTTGGCGTGCTATGCGCTTCAGAGTCATTAAGAGTAGATCATGCAGAGATTGTGGTTTTTGCAGCACTGTCAATATATGCTTAAATGCTGAGTGTATCGGCTGCTTATCCTGCTATTATGCATGCCCCTATGAAGCTAAGCGTATTATCGAAGATAAAAGTGAGAGAAGATACGTTAAAGTGCTTATTGATGGTGTTCAGTATTCTGTTCCAGAGAGAATAAGCGTGAAAGAGGCTCTGAGGCTCAGCGGATATAATATTGGAATATTTCCCGAGGAGGGGGACATTCAAGCCCCCTGCAATCTAGGCGGATGCTGGTCATGTATTGTTATGGCTGATGGCGAGCCGATAAGGTCATGTATAACTGGGGTGAAAGAGGGCATGAAGATCGAGACCGCCACAAGTTTAACGCCGCTAAGAATAGTTCATGGTCCTGAACCGCATACTGTTGGCGGGAAAGCCACGCCTTGGACTGAGGGGAAGGGCACAAGATATATTGAGGTTGCGATATGGGCTGCTGGATGCAACCTTAGATGTAGAAGCTGCCAAAATTATAGTGTAACATATGATAATTCTTCTGAGCCACTAACGCCTAGGGAGGCTGCTAGAAGAGTAACCTACTACAGGAGGATTTATGGTGTTAATGGTATGGCGATAAGCGGTGGTGAACCAACGCTGAATAAGCGCTGGCTAATAGAATATTTTAGGGAGCTTAAGAGACTTAATCCGGATGGTAAAGCTAGGCTGCATCTGGATAGTAATGGCACCCTACTAACACCATCATACATCGATGATCTGGTTGAGGCGGGGGTCAATAATATGGGTGTTGAGCCTAAGGGACTGCGGCTAGAAACATTTATGAATATAAGCGGCATAGAGGATAGATCCCTTGCTGAACGATACTTGAATACTAGCTGGAGCGCTGCAAAATATCTAATAGACAATTACAGGGACAAGGTGTATGTTGGCATTGGAATACCATATAACTCGGACTTCATGAGCTATGAGGAGCTAGCCGCCATAGGGGACAGAATAGCCTCAATAGATCCAGAAGTCCAAGTATGCGTTCTAGATTATTTCCCAACTTTTAGGAGGAGGTGGATGAGGAGGCCCAGCTACAATGAGATGCTAAGGGTCAAAAAGATTCTGAATGAGGCGGGATTGAAGTGCGTGATAGTGCAAACGGTTTTAGGTCATATTGGGCCCTAAAGACTGCCCTCATAAATCTTCGAAATATTCTGGTCTTAACGCTTGTATGTGGGGGTTAAATTTGCCATCAATCTCCCCATAAGTTTTTCCCCTAACTCTTCTATGGCTAGGATTGCTGGTGATCGGGGTGAGTAGTCTATTGGTGCTATGCGCATAATCCCAGCCCTAATAATGTTTTGGTCGAAGGGTACTGTGTGGAATAGCTCTAGGCCGGCCTCACCCAGCGCCCTCCTAATGTAATCCTCCTCGCCCGCAGAGATCTTGTTCCCAATGAATAGCACCTCCCTTATCTCTATCTCCCCAGCTAGACGCCTTATTCTGATGCCGGTCTCCACTGAGGGTGCATTGGGCTCAACAATACAGAGTAGAGCGTCAAAGCCTCTAGCGGTAGCCCTACCAAGATGCTCTAGGCCGGCCTCCATATCCATTATCACGATATCGCCTCTCCTAAGGGTTATGTGCCTAATTAGGGCGCTGAGGAGCGAGTTGGCTGGGCATGTGCATCCGGACCCACCTGACCTAATCGTTCCCATAACTAGGAGCTTGACACCGTCCGGGCCTACTACGCCATACTTATCCGCAATATCATCTACGGTTGGGGTTAGGCTGAAGAATATCCCGAAGGCTGAGCCGGGCTTTGCGCCGGTTCGCTCCTCAATTAGGGAGGAGTTCTCGGCTACCGGCACGATATTCGAGGAGACCTCGGGTGGGATTCCTAGAGCATAGGCTAGGTTCATTGCTGGATCAGCATCAACGGCTAGAACATGGTAGCCTTTACGGGCGTAGATTCTCGCGAGGGTTCCAGCTATTAATGTCTTTCCAACACCGCCCTTGCCAGCAACAGCGATCTTCAAGATTCCATCAACCCTCCATGGACTAATGCCGGAACACTCGATCCACCAAATTAATCCTCCTCCTTGAGCTTATGGTTTGGAGGAGTTTTGCGGCTTCACCCGGCCTACTAAAGGTCTCAACCTTACCATCCAGTCTCCTCCTAGATACCCTAATGCAATCATCAACAATACAGCTTAGGACGCATGCCGCGCAGTATATGCATAGGTCCTCAACAACATTTACCCGCCCTCCTCCCCAGTATAGGGCGTTTGTCGGACAGGCCTTGATGCAGAGCTTACATTCCAACCCCCTACATGTCACGCTGTTAATGCTTATGCTGCCATCGGTAAAATATTCTTTTATGCCCAGGGACTTTAGGAGCTCGCTTCTAAGCTCCCTTCTCCTCCTAGCGCTCTCTAGGAGCATTTGGAATATGTCAGTGCTCTTAGCCCCGCACATTACCTTGGGCACCAGCAATCATATTGGGTTTTTCACACTTATTTCCGTCGCTAGTATCCCGCCCTAGCTAGAATCCCCCTAACCGAGCGGTATGCTGGTGAATCTCCCGGAATCTCTAAGAGGGATCTGCCCGAGAGTATGAATTTTTCGATGTTCTCATCAGAGGATATTTTGCCGATGAATTTGAGCTTAAGCCTCCTCTCAACCTCGCCCCCCAAGTCTTCAGGGAATCTGTATCCTCCGACAACATAGAAGTTGTCGAATTTAATGTTAACCTCTTTTGCTATCCTATATGCTCTGGCAACGTGATCAAAGGACTTCTTTGATGGATCTATTAGGTCAAAGATGTCGTTTACAATGGAAGTTATGCGCCTATTTAGATGCTCAAGCCCGGCTGGAGTATCAACAATAACATACCTATAGTTCTTCGTTATCTTTCCAAGGGCCCCCTTCAAGGCCTCGTTCGGTAGGCAGTAGCAGCCCTCAACCCACTTGGGCCCTATAGCTATTAAGTCAAATCCTTCACCCTCATATAGACCCTTCTCCCAAATCTTACTCTCTATCCTCTCTGATGGTGGTATGCCAACGGTTGTACCACCACCCTCAAGAAAAGTCTCGACGATAAGCTCCGAAATGGTCTTTTTCCCCTCACCCTCAAAGTCTATGCCCAGAACATCGGCGAGGCTCTGGTCTGGGTCAGCGTCGATCAGGAGGATTGGTGTTCTTCTGGTCTCGATAAAATACTTTGTTATTAGCGCGACAAAACTTGTCTTTCCCGTTCCACCCCTACCCATGGAGACTATAATCTTCAAGTTGGGTCTCTTCCTAAGAGGGAGAATACAATTTTCGAATTAAATTTTTCCGTGTATTTTGAGGATTTCCCCATAATATAGCGTATGCCAGTCCCTTCTAGGATACATGATTTCAACCAAATCTTTTGGCAGCGCCTGAAGATTAACCGGGTTCTTGTATAAAACCCTGCATTCGTAGGCGATTGGGCATCCCTCCACGACCGGCGCCCTAACGAACTCGCCACGCCTCCATCTTAGACCGGTCCTCTCGAACTTATCAACGTTCCTCCCAGATATTGTTCCGCAGATTCCGCAGGCGTCGCTCATATCTTCGGTGGGAACGTTAACTGTAAATTCGCCCGTTTCCTCTAGGAGCTTATGTGTATACCTGCTTACTCTAACGGCCACTAGAAAGATTGGTTTATCCCAGATTACCCCTATTAAGCCCCATCCTATTGTCATCAGGTTTGGCCTTCCATCTAAGCCAACTGAGCCTAGCAGCAAACCATTATTTCTCATGGCTGCATAAGTTGCAGGCATATACTTGTCAAGGTTCTCTATTATGCTCATGCCCCAATTCCTCCTACGCCTCTTTCGGCGGCCACCTCTCCTTCAGGAATGCTGGTATGCCGGAGGAGTCCCTTGGGCCGACCAGAACTCGCCAGCCGGTTAGCTCCTCTATCTCCCCACTTAATCTTGCGGCTAAGCCCGGAATAATGAGGTATCTATGTTTAACCCTCTCCTCTATGCCGGACTTCTTTATGGCGTCTGCAACGGTCTGCGCTGTCAATATTCTCCCGGCAACCGAGCTTTCAACGCTTAAGCCGCCGGTATCAACAACTATTAGGTAGCAGTCTATGTTGGCGGACTTAATATCTGATTCAACAGTGAAGTATGTTAGCGCATAATTAGTTGTGAACATTACCGGAGAATACTCATTTGGATTGCCGAATACTCTTAATCCCGGCTCCACAGAAACCGGTTTCCTCGGGTCTGTGTAAATGTTGAATCTTAAAATTACGTTTGGTAGGAGAACCCAGCCGTCTAGGCTATGCATTATAAGCAGGTCCGCGTATCTGGCTATGAGCATAGCCGCTAAGTATGCTTCCTTCCACTGTAGAACCTCTTTTGGCGCGTCTCTTCTGAGCCAGACTGTCATTGGCACGCCAATTAGTGGAAAGCCCATAAGCCTATCATCACCCTTACAAGCGTTCCTCCTAATCATCGTGAAGTTTATGAGGGTCTCCGATAATCCCTCCTCCGGGAATGTTCCGGGGTCTAGGAGTAGGTCCTCAACACCATATTCTAGGAGCGTTTTAACAAGAGAACTCAGAAGATTTAGGTCTCCTTGGCTGAATACTGCTAGTGGGCAGTTATACATTAGCGCTAAATCAGCCATCTGCCTCCAATTATCCTTGTTCGCAGCATATATTAATGGTCTCCGCTCATATACTGCTTCCAGAGCCGATTTCATGACATCCGGATTAAAGGTGCACAATATTAGTGGCAGATTGGTTATCTTAGCAACCTTCTCAACGGTAGACCTAAACTTTGATGGGTCGTTAGATGTTGACCTAACCGCCACCATATCCAGTTTCAGAGTCCGACCAATATAATTGTATGTGAAGCCCTCAATCCTCCTCACACGCTCTACCAGCTCGTTCTCCGGCATCTCATCAGTTACGTCAATAGCTATCGGCGTAGGATTATAATATGTGAACTCATGCCTATACATTACAAGTTTGCCGCCGACCTTAACGGATTTCTCCCCAACACCGATAACGACTTCCCTAACGGCTGGGGCCAGAATCTCCCTAAGCCTAGCATATGCATCCCTATATTTCTCCTCCTCAACTAACGGTGTGCAGAGCTCTATCGAAGCCTCCCTATTAACAACCTTTGTTGCGAAGGCCATACAGTTCTTCTCACCGCATTTACCGCAGTTCGTCCTTGGGAGAAGCATATACACATCCAGCGGACTAAGCTCCCTAACTCCCTTCCTAGCAGCCTCACCCATAATCCCCACCCCTCAGATCTTCAGGGTTATCCAATCGGCTATATTTTCAGGCCTAGATTTTCTCCAGTTAAGCAGACTTTTAATAACCTCTTTAACTGTGTGGATTGCCGCCGGATGCATCATCATGAACATATCCACCCCAGCCAATAGCAGCGTTAAGGCTGTAATAGTCTCCCATAATGGGCCCCTAAGCTCCCTAGGCTCCCACTCCGGCCCAAGCCTCATCCAAGCCTCCCTAGCAGCCCAGGCATTTGTCGACCCGGATGACGTTGGATGCTGTAATTCCATGTCTCCTCCGAGCGCTGCAAGCCTAGCCCTCTCATGTATTGTGAAGGAGTATTCTAGGCCGTAGCCTAACGCCGCCGTGGTCAGGTCCATCACTATGCTGTCTCTTGGCAGATACTCGTAGAGTCTCCTATTCAGCTCCTTGGCCTTATTAAGCTCCATGGCCGTGAAGGCCAGAACAACATGCCCATGCTCCCTAGCAGCTCTTGCAACATCACCTAAAACGCCAGCCTCAGCCATATCAAGCGTTAGGGAGCTCAGCATAACCCTCTCTCCATGCGCAACCTCAGCAACCCTCTTGAAGACTTCAGCATCCTTCCTCGGGTCTCCGCATCCACCAACAATGACTGGAACATCAACGGCCTGGAGAACCTCCTCAATCGTTTTTGCAGCCTCATTTGGCGGAGTATTCTTGATTAGTGGGTCTGTGCTAACCAAGTGAACCGTAATCATATCGGCTCCAAACCTGTCAACCGCAAGCTTAGCCCACGCAGCTGGGTCGCCAATAACATCCTGAACATGCATCCTTAAGGCTCTCGGCAGGCTAATCTCCATATCGAATACGTCGGCTGATATGGCTGGTGGATTAGGTGGAATCTCCTCCCACAGATAGAATGATGGTGCAGCCTCACCACCAATCTTAACAATTCTACCTCTTGAGCCGCCCTCAGCCCTAGTTGCACCAAGCTTAACCTCAACTATTCTTCCAAGATATGTTTGGGTTAATGGCTTAAACTCAGCCGCCAATATCTCCGTCGGCTTCTCAGGCAGAACTTTTGGTGGAGCCGTAATAGCTGGCTGTGCTGGTATAACCTGTGGGATAACCGTTGGAATCCATATTTCGAGCTCCTCAGCGTTTATCTCGACATCCTCGAGCTCTATCTCACCGAGCTTGCTCAGCAATTCAAGAAGCTTCGGGCCGAGCCTAATTATTGCGCCAGCATCCTCATCCCGCTTCCTCTCTCCTCCAACCCCCATAATTTCACTTCTCCTTAACCCTAACTATCCTAACCCTTTTAGCGTGAATCTTAACATTCTTGAGAATAAGCCTGAAACCTCCAGCCCCAACACTGACTGGAACTGTTAGTTCGGCTGTTGGTGTGGACGCCGCGATTGCTGGCGGCGCGGGCTTAGCCTCCTCAATCGCTGCTTTAGCGGCTTCCTCAGCAGCCCTAGCCTCCCACCTCTTAACTACTGGATGCCCCCTAGCAATTAGAAACTGCTTCAACTCCTCAACTGTTTTAGCATCCTTCTCGGTTGCAACCTTATCCACTAAATCCTTTGGTATAAATTCCTTAACCCTCTCTAGGATTACTGAGGGAACCCATACAACTCTCTCCCAGCCACCATCAGCCTGTAGGAACTTCGGTGAACGCATATACTCGATAGATATGCCGTGGAATCCATCAACCTGCCTTCCACCAGCCGTCGAGTCGGCTATCGTCGAGAACGATAAGCCTATAGGTGTGTTCTCCGTAAAGCCCCTATGAACTATACCGAATCCATCAACCTCAGGTATATAGAAGGCTACGGCCTCGAAGCATCCGCATGAGGTATGCGGATAGCCGAAGGCTGAGTATAGCCAGACACGCTGTATCTCGCCACCAGACTTCGACATGACAATCTGGTTGACCCCAGCATACTCGCCCTTTAGTGGGTCTATGCACTCGCCCTTATCTATCCTGAATATTGGGCCCTTTGGGTCTACCCTAGCAGCCGCCCTACCATCAAACCAGCTTATCGCACCACAGTTTGAGTATCTCTGCGGTGTAATGACGCATACGTGGGTTGGTGCAAAGGATTGGCATAGTGTGCAGCCGTAGAATGCGTCAACCTCCTCATCCTTTAGGCCTCTGGCCCTAGCATCGCGCCTCTCATATGTCTCCATTGCCTCCTTGAATTTCTCCTTGACCTTCTCCGGGTCCGTTATGAACGTTATCTGTATCTTCTCAATTATTGGGAGTTCGCTCTTAAAGAGCCTCTGGAGAACCTTCCCGATGTAGATGAGAGAGTTTAAGCCCTTCTCGAATGAGCGCCTACTTATCCTTATCCAAATATCGTATCTCTGGTTTAGGTGCATGACACCCTCAATATAGTTTACGTATTCATGTATTCGCCGCTCTATTACGCCCTCAATTTCCTCATCAAGTTCCTTACCAGCAACCTCGATATAGATGCCAAGCGGATAAGACTTCTTCTCCAAGTCCTTTATGTCCGGCCCAATTATCGTTATTTTTCCATCTTCAACCTCATCTAGATTGCGAACCCTAACTAGCTCAAACTTATGCTCGACCCTAGGTCCGCCGAACTCGAGCTGAGCATCCTGCCATCTAATCCTCTCGCCCTCATATATTACGCCCACATCAACCGGTATATCCGCAAACATCGACATGCTCTACTTCACCCCCAAACCGCCAATTATCGCCTCAAGATTTTTCTCCCACTCATCATGGGAGATATTTGGAAATGACCATGATGCGTGCGGCTGATAATACATATCAAGCGAGACCGTTTTAAGATTCCGTGAGAAATGCTTTAGGCCGGATAAAATAAGCCAGCCAACATAATACTTAAAGCCAATAAATAACGCAAGGTCATACTGCCCCTTCCCATCAAGGCCCATCCAATCTGGGTCAGTAAGCCTATTCGCTATATCAACCAGTGGCATACCAGCAACCCTTGTGAACCCCCTTCTAATAAATTCGCTCCTTATGCTGGGCGCGGAGACAACCTGGAGGCCGGCTGCTTCAGCCAAACGTATAATATAGTCTACAAGAGTGCCACTACCCAATTTTATCTCGGCAGCCCTATGCCCAACAATCAATATTGGATTCTTTGACCGCTTAATTAGCGCCGAAACAATCTGTGGATTAGTTATTAAAAGTGCCTTCTTCGGCCCAGGTATCTCGGCTGTCTGCCATGGCTCAGTCTGCCTAGCCGCGCTCATCCTACTCACCCGCTCTTCTCCTTACAAGCCTAGGTAAGAGCGTTGGGTCCGGTATAATATTCTCTTTCCAGCCCTTCTCCTCAAGCATCTTTATCACTTCATCGCGCATTGTTATTGGTATATCCGCTATTGTTCGGACGAAGAGGTGTATGTCGTCTGGTATTGTTCCAAAGAAGCGCTTATGCAAGTCTATGTAATGCGATAGCTTAATTGCCCTGCCCTTAGTTGTGTCATTTGGTCTCATACAGAGCTTTGCAATCATAACCATGGCTTCCTCCTTCGTTTCAGCAGCGTAAAATAGGTGCTCCGGGGCTGGTCCGACATAAACTTTCTCACCTGTTCTGGCATCATAAACATACCAGTCTTCGGGCTTATCCTTTCTGCCAAGCAGCATACGCCTATACTTTAACCCATGAGGGCCAACGATAACTGGGACACCAAGCCTCCAGAATCCGCTGGCTATGGCAGCAGCCTTCTGTGACATAGCTCCCCAGGCAACCCCAACGGCGCCGACCCTATTAAGTATGTAGTCGGCTATCTCCTCATAGTTTCCGCGTAGCCTACGCTTAGCAAATATGCTCGCTATCTTTATCGCTGCGCCAGCTATGTGGGCGTTCGCAACGCATGAGCCCACATTAACTATGCCGCCCGCATCAAATACGCCCGGAAAAATCTCATAGGGGCTCTTTCCCTCCTCATCCTTATGCATGGCTATTGACATGGCTGCGCATCCAGATGCCACAACAATATAGCGTCTCCTAGCGAATTCAATAGCCATCTCAGCAACTTCAGCTCCGCCCTTCGGGTAGTTGGCGCATCCAACGAAGGCGACCACGCCCGGTATCTCGCCTAAAACGATTGGGCTTCCAACATTCCTAATCTCAACGTCCTGTATGGCGCCCCTCCCAACCCTAATCTTATACTTCTCCTCCTTCAGTCTCCTCTCGGCAGCCCTAACTATAAAGCTATGGAGGGGTAGGTTTATTGGGCATGCACTCTCACACCTAGCGCAGCCAACGCACTCATCATATAGGCTGGCTAGGGCATCTAGGCTCCCCTCTAATGCTTTCGCCAAAGCCTCCCTTATCGGCAGGTCATTTGGGCAAGCCCTTCTACAGTCATCACATTTGCGGCAGCTTCTAGCGCCCTCAATTATATCGCTGACATCTGGTAGAGCCTTAAACTTCATCCTCCTAGGCGCAACGAGAAGAGCCGTCTTAACCGCAACCTCAGCGGCCTTAGCTGGGTCGAGGATTAACGCGCCCTGCTGCTTACCGGAGACTAAATCCTCAACTATCCTGTCGGCTTCATCCCTCGTTCTATTTGGTAGACCCATGCAGTTTACGTCGCTTGTCGCTATAACCGGCGCCTTAATCTTTTGGGCCTCAATCAGCGTGTCGGCTCTGATACACTGCTCATCCACAATTATCACATCGGCTACACCACTTCTAATGAATCTGAGCTGCCATGATATCGGCCCAATAATCTTCGCTTTAGGATTATATCGTGTAACATCATGTGCTGTGCAGCATAAGCCAGTAACCTCAACGCCACCATACAATCCATTCTTCATAAGATAATCGACTATCTCGGCAGCCGGAGGAACATTATGCCCAATAACTAATATAACCGGCTTAGCGGAGTCCACAACACCTAAACCTATATCTGCAAGCGGGGCTTCCGGCTCAGCCTTCGGAAAGCCTAGGGCCGATATCTGCGCTATATCCGCTATCTCCAAGCCGACATGGTCTATCATGCCAGCATGAAAAACCTTAGATTCAAAATCCAAGTTGCTTTCTTCTTGGCCTGTATGTGTGGCTGCGAGGAGCCTAGTTAATTCACGCTCAAGATAGCCCAATACATCCTCTAGGTCACCTAGGGTTTTAGGCTTAATGCCACAGACTAGGCGGGTTATCGGAGCCTCAACCTCAACA
>JAGTQA010000061.1 GCA_018396975.1 Candidatus Bathyarchaeota archaeon
CCTAGCAAATTCCTTATCATCCGGCCCAACTATGCTCACGACATCGCCAATCTTAAACTGTCCTGAAACCGACTCTATTCCAACGGCTAATAGGCTTGCACCCCTAAGAATTGCTTGCTTAGCACCCTCATTAACCTTAATCTGCCCCTTTGAGCCGGCCCCATAGGCTATCCAGCTCTTTATGCTAGGTATTCTGCCACCTAATGGCTTAAAGTATGTTCCAACCTGCTTACCCTCCAATATGTCTATCAAAACATTCTCTCTCCTGCTATTCGCTATAACCAGCGGTATGCCGCTCTGCATCGCTATCTCAGCAGCCTCAAGCTTAGTTTTCATCCCACCCCTACCAAGAGCGCTCTTACCCTCAGCAGCCTCCTTGAGCTCGGGGGTTATCCTCTCAACAATTGGGATTACGCGCGCACCCTTCTTCCTTGAGGGATTCCCATCATAAAGGCCATCAACATTAGATAGTATGACGACCAAATCGGCTTGGACGGCGTTGGCTATTAGAACTGAGAGTATGTCATTGTCGCTAAAGTTCACCTTATAGCCCTTCATGACTGGCATTATCTCATCAACAGATGTGACATCATTCTCATTTATTATGGGCACAACATTCAAGCTGAGCAGCCTATCAAGAACATTACACGTATGAACATATGAGACCCTATTCGCCAAATCCTCCTTAGTTAATAGAACCTGCGCAACTTTCAATCTATGCCGCCTAAAAAGCTGACGGTAATGCTCCATCAGAATCGCCTGTCCAACAGCCGCGCAAGCCTGCTTAAAAACTATATCGTTTGGATTGGGCTTTATCCCCAGCTCGGCGATGCCTGAGCCTATGGCCCCGGATGTCACAAGAATTATTTGATGGCCCCTTTTAATTGCCTCGGCTATCTGGTCTGTGAGCACTCTCATCGCATCAAGGTCTAGGCTTCCGTCTCCCTTGGTTATGCTGCTCGTTCCAACCTTAACAATAACAAGTTTTCCCATATCATTCAACGTTTCTAAATCTAATGCTCTATAGACTTTTATTTCTTTCTAGACCCCGCAGATTCCGTGCTTTTCTTATTCTATGCTGATATAAACCTCACGTAGATTTCCACCAGTAATTTGATATGCGGCGAACTCATAATTTACGGAGGAGACTATTATCCATATGCTCTCAGGCCATAACCTCATATATTTTAGGTCCAGCATTGAGGGCCTCGCGTTTCCTGGATGTGAGTGGAAGAATCCTAGATGGGTTAGGCCCTCGCCCTCAAGATCCAATAAAACCCTTAGGAATTCCTCAGGGTCTATCTGGAACATTATCTCGGATTCAAGTATATTTCTGAGGGGCACAACCCTCTCTACCCGCGCAATTTCCCCCTCCATCCTCCCAAATATACCTCCACAAGCCTCTATAGGGTGTCTCTTTAATGCCTCCTCAATCATTTGGTTGGCTTGTTCTCTGCTCAGCTTAACGATCATCTCTCATATGTCGCCCTCTAGATTTCGATCCTTGAGCGCGGTATGCCGAGGCCGTCAATTATCAACCTTGAGAATTCCTTGTAGGCCTCCTCCTCGCCGCCAGCTCCCTCAACTATCATTATGCCACTCTTCAGCACGCTTGTAGATCCCCCAAACTCGTTCTCAAACGTTATACCTAGATTGGACTTAACCCTAACTTTGAGACCCAACGCCTCAACAATCGAAAATAGCTTGTCCATTTCAAGATTAAGGTTTTCTCTCGGCACGATCCTAAAAACTCTCCTCCCACACCTACCTGTAGTCTCACTAATTAGTTTTCTTGGTAGGGGCATGGGTGTTCCACGAGGGTTTGAGCCGCATACTGGGCAACTCTCAACTTTCAAGATGTCTATCTCCTCGAAGGTTAGGTCGCTAATATCAAAGTGAAGTAGCTTATTTGCTAGGCAAGGCTCCTTGCCAAGAATTATCCTTATCGCCTCCGATGTTTCTATGCCGGCTATAACGCTAAGTAGGGATGTGTGAACGCCAACATCGGCGCATGTTGGTAGCATCTCATCTTTGAGGTTGCCTTGAAAGCACTCTAGGCAGGGTGTCTTGCCCGGTATTATTGTTGTGACATTGCCGAAGGTCATTATGGCGGCGGCGAATATGTAGGGGACACCAATCTTCTGACATGCCCTATTTATCGCATAACGCGGCATCATACGATCAAGCCCATCGATAATAACGTCCATACCACTCACTATATCCTCAGCGTTTTCGGCGTTAATCGAGATTGGTAAGGGCTCAACCTCAACATTTGGGTTGAGCTCCCTAACCCTTCTGGCGGCAACCTCAACCTTCGGATAACCAATATACTTCACACCATAAAGTAGTTGCCTATGAAGGTTCGATGGTTCCACAACATCTTGGTCGACTAGGCGCATATGACCTACACCCATGGCCGCTAGCTGTAGGGTTACTGGTGATCCTAGGCCGCCTAAGCCGACTATGCAGACGCTTGCATTGCGGATCTTCAACTGTCCCTCATATCCTATTTCTGAGAGGGCTATCTGCCGAGAGTATCTCTCAAGCTCGCTCTTTGAGAGCCTCCTAATCTTAGCGCCTCTAACTACCAACCAAAAGCCTCCATTAGAGTAGATTATGTTGGGGGGCCGATATTTAATTTTTATAAGGTGATGAGGGAATAGATGCGATTAAAGTCAGCAGAGTGATAGATTTGGCGGACATATGCCTAATATTTGAGGTCCATCAGCCCCTTAGATTGAACAGAAATTTCCACATGGATCTAATTATCCGCAAGGACATAGGCATCAAAGATCTTTACGAGATATATTTTGATCATAGGGTTAATAGGGAAATCTTTATGCGAATATCTGAGAGGTGCTATCTCCCAGCGAGCAGAATTATACTGGAGCAGATAGATAGGTTTAGGGCTGAGAAGAGGCCCTTTAAGGTTTCGTTCAGCCTATCCGGAGTCTTTCTTGAGCAATGTGAGAAGTGGAACCCAGACCTTATTGAGATTTTTAGGCAGATGGTTGAGACCGGATGCGTTGAGATGCTCAGCCAAACATACTATCACTCGCTTGCAAGCCTAAATAATCTTGACCGCTCAGAGTTCCCAGAACAGATAGAATTACACCGCCAAATCATAAGGGACCTATTCGGCTATATACCGGAGACATTTGAGAACACCGAATGCATATACAACAATTACATTGCTAGGGTTGCGGAGGACATGGGATTTAAAACTGTGGTAACCGAGGGGGCTGACAGGATTCTGGGTTGGAGATCGCCAAACTTCGTTTATAGGGCAGAGGGCTCCTCCATTAATCTCCTACTAAGAAACTATAGGCTCTCAGACGATATAGGCTTCAGGTTCACATCGACCAATTGGGATCAATGGCCCCTAACAGCCGATAAATACGCTACGTGGCTAGCCCATACACCAGGCCAGGTCATAGTTATATTCCTAGACTATGAGACGTTTGGTGAGCACTATTGGGCTGAAAGTGGGATCCTAGAGTTCCTGAGATGGCTGCCAATAGAGGTCTCTAGGTGGGATAACCTACGTTGGACAACCCCATCAGAGGCGATTAGGAGGCATCCCCCATGCGGGGTGATAGACGTCCCACCAGACAAAACTATTTCATGGGCTGATGTTGAGCGTGATACAAGCGCATGGCTAAGCAACCCCCAACAGAATATAACATTTAATATGCTTAACGAGATCGGCTTACTCGTCAAAGACCTAAATATTGCTGAGTTGACCAGGATCTGGCGCTATCTTCAGACAAGCGATCACTTCTACTATATGTATACCAGAGGTGGCGAGTCAGGCATAGTCCACGACTCATTCAACCCATATGGGAATCCCATAGAGGCATTCATAGCATATATAAATATTCTGCTCGATTTTGAGGCTAGGTGCAAAGCCGAAGCCACCAAGCCAGAGTCTAGGTATAGGCGCCTACTTAGGCGCGTTCCACCGGACAGGAGCTTTAGGTTCTTCTATAGGTTCGCATCGCCAACAGGTATAGTGGCCCATAGCCTCGAAGAATTTTATGATGCCCTAGGAAGGGTTAGTACTGAGTCAATAGCCTTCCATATGAGTAGGGGCGACTTCGAGAGGTGGATCGCTAATGTTATAGGAGATGAGGAGCTGGCGGCCCGAATCGCGAGCTTACCCAGAGAATTAGGGAGGAAAGATCTGCGTAAAGCCCTTTTAGCCATGGTCGGGGAGAGAATAAGAGAGCTTAAAAAGGGGATAGGTGAGCGTGAGCCTAAAAGCTAGATCTCAAACTCTCCTCCTTCTCCTTAAGCCGCTTAATCTCTAGTTCAATCTCATCCCTTAATGTTAACTCATTAAACCATCTCTTGCACTCAACACAGTAATGCGCATCTTGGGCGTGTAGGGCGGGGTCGCTGAGGAACCTATGCCCGGATGGACATCTCAATAAAAACAGCTTTAACCGCTCACTAATATCTCTAAGCTCCTCATGGGAAATGCTTAAAGCCTCCGTTATCTCGAATATAGGATACTTCTCCAAGTAGAGCGTTTTAACTATCTCCTCTCTCGATAAGCCAGAACGCCGGAGATCTTCTAAGCGCTCTCTTATGGGCTTCTTATCCAAGCCCGTCACCGGAGATGGCTCACCAAAACAATCCTAGTATCTGTTCCCTGAACCCCCTCAATCTCCCTAATCCTAAAAATTATCTTGGTTAAGTCATCCATGTTGCGCGCCGAGATCTTCGCTATAACATCAATGTCTCCGGTAACTTCGTATGCCTCCTCAACACCCTCAATCTTCATTATCTGCGAGGCAACACGGGAGACTGCATCCATCTCAACCCTAATAAATACGAAGGCCGTTAACAAATTAATCCCCAAGATTATATTTTTGCTGGAATCACCATTAAGCTTTTCTGTCTCTTGAATGCGCATAGAAAACATTAAATTCTCCAAGGCTTTCTGTTTTCTGTTTAGGGAGAAGCGTGGAATGGAGATAGTCTTCTTCGTTTATGAGTTCCCCCCATATATTGTTGGCGGACTAGGAACGTATGCTGAATACATAACTAGGGAGTTCGTTAGGATGGGTCATGATGTAACCCTCTTCGCCATGCACACAAAGGATGCACCAACAAGAGACATTTATAGGGGGGTTGAGGTCCACCGGCCAATAGTTGAGAACATGAACATAAGCCTACTCCTACCAATGTTTATACCTGAAGAGATACAGCGCTGGACTGATAGCGGTAAAAAATTCTTCGGAGATGTCTTTCTCTACAATATTCTCTCGGCAAGTAAGCTGATAAATGATTTGGTGAGGGCGGAGAGGAGGAGAGTGGATTTAATAGTCGCGCACGATTGGCTGGGCTCAATAGGCGGGATACTCGCCAGTAGGGGATTGAATAGACCCCTCATATTTCATGTGCACAGCACTGAGCAGGGTAGAACTGGAAACGGCTCAGACACAATAAAGCGTCTAGAGAGGCTCTCAGCCGATCACGCCGAGAGAATAGTGACTGTGAGCTATGCCATGCGGGATCATCTAGTAAGCCTAGGCTATGATGAGAAGAAGATTAGGGTTGTCTATAACGGGATAGATGCCGAAAAATATTCTCCTGAGAACGTCCCAACAGATGAAGCCCTAGCCATTAGGAGAAGTCTGGGAATAGCAGACGACGAATACATGATACTCTTTATAGGTAGGCTGACATGGGTTAAGGGCGCTGACACACTCGTGCTTGCCATGCCGGAAATTTTAAGTAGAGTTCCAAAGGCTAAGCTCGTGATAGTTGGCGTTGGGGAGCAGGAGGAGCTTTTAAGGGAGGAGGTTGCTAGACTCAACCTAAAGGATAAGGTCATATTAAAGTATGAGTTTCTCCCGGAGGACCTAAGGATAAAATATTATGCGGCCGCAGACGTATGCGTCTTCCCATCCAAATATGAGCCATTCGGAATAGTTTGCACCGAGGCCATGAGCATGGGTAAACCGGTCGTAGTCGGCGCTAGGGGGGTGAGCGGCATGAGGGAGCAGGTTATACCCTCTGGGCCGAACCAGTGCGGCTTCCACATAAATCCCTACGACCCTAGTGACATAGCTAAATTCGTTTCAATACTCCTAGAGGATGAGGATCTAAGGAAGAGGTGCGGTGTAAATGCGAGGAAGAGGGTTCTGGAGACATTCACTTGGAGAATAGTTGCAGAGAACACTATAAGGATATATAATGAAGTCGTCTCATAAGCCCTTCAGAGAAATACATAAATAGGCAGAGAGGCTTTTTCTTCATGGAGGTCGGCGATTAAGAAATGCTTCAACTCTCTAATTTTTGGGATTTTATTGAGAGATTTAAGGAGACATGTAAGGCTAAGGGCTGGAAAATACTTGAGCAGGGAGATATAATATATGAGGGTGGCAAATACCACCAGATGATACTGCTTCACCAAATTCATTTTGAAACCTTTAGAAGGGTTACTCTTAACCCGCACAGATTTATTAGGGAGGGGGAGACGCTTAACATGATTAATATATCATATATTGCATGGATATCTCGTGAGGCTATCCCCAGTGAGGCCCTAAACTTTATCTTTGCCGAGCCTAGGTTACTGAGTAGGGTTGCCTTATATGACTTAAGCCCATTACGTGAGGGGAGAAAACTATGCTTAAAAATAAACGAGACCGATAGCGCTGTCTTCCGGGAGTTTGAGAACTTCCTAGAGAAGAATGGACTTAGTTCGCTGCCTCTGACCAAAAAAGAAAATATTAATTTTAGCCATTAATGTTAATGGGTGAGGAAAACTAAAATATTATAGGAACCCAAGTAGGATCGCCTTATGAACATATGCATGATCACATGGGAGTATCCACCTAGAATCGTTGGTGGAATAGCGAGGCACTGCTCCGGTCTAGCAGGGGCCCTAGCAAAGCTGGGTCACTCAGTTCACATAGTAACACTAGATTTTCCCGGAGCTCCAAGCTATGAAGAGATTGAAGGCGTGAGAATTTATCGGACACCTATAGAGCTGGGCCACCCAAACTTTATTGTATGGACTCTCATCTTCAACCACTTTATTGAGAAGCGGGTTGCGATGCTGAGTAGGGATGTAAAGTTTGATATTTTACATGCCCACGACTGGCTCGTTGCACCCGCCAGCATAGCTTCAAAGCACTATCTTAGGCTACCGCTGGTCTCAACCATACATAGCACTGAGGTTGGCAGATCTCATGGGCTTCACAATCCAGACTCCTATCTTATAGACGGGGTTGAGTGGTGGCTGACATATGAATCTAAAAGAATTATTGTAACCAGCAATGCCATGAAGCGTGAGGTTGAGGACCACTTCCACCTCCCAAGTGAGAAGATAGATATAATCCCAAATGCTATTGACGCATCAAAATATAATATACCGGTCGACCGCGGAAATGTTAAGAGGCGTTTTGGGATAGACCCGAGTGAGAGAATAGTTCTTTTCGTTGGGAGGTTGGTTCCCCAGAAGGGCGTAGAATACCTAATTATGGCTGCTCCAAAGATAGTTGAGCGGCATCCCGAGGCTAGAATAGTTATAGTTGGGGATGGATGGTCAAAGGATTATCTATTGAGCCTAGCGGCCTCAACCGGATGCCAGCATAAAATAACCTTCCTAGGCTTCATATCCGACCAAGACCTAATCGAGATAATGCTAAGCTCAGATGTCCTAGTTGTTCCATCCATATATGAACCATTCGGCATAGTTGCCCTAGAGGGGATGGCGGCCGGCATCCCCATCGTGGCAAGCAATACCGGTGGCCTAGCCGAGATAATTGAGCATGATAGAACCGGCTTCCTAGCCTATAAGGAGAATCCAGATTCGATAGCTTGGGGAGTTAACAGAATCCTCTCAGATCCAGGTTATGCATCGTGGCTTGTGCAAAATGCTAAAAGGAAGATCCGTGAAGTATATAGTTGGGATGCCGTGGCGAGGAGAACCATTGAGACATATGAGAGGGCTCTTAGGGAGTGAATGGCATGTCCAATAAAACCCCGATACCAGACGAAATATACCTCCTATGCATTCTACATAATGTTGGGGCAACTAGCCCCGAGAGGGCACTAACATTTGAGGAGATATTGCGCTGGACAGCCATGGAGCCCCCTAAAGCCGAGCAAAACCTCAATAAGCTCGTGGAGAGTAGATATGTTGAGGTCAAAGAGGTCTTAGGCGCGAGAAAATACTTTATAACCGTTGATGGAATAAGGAAGGTTCTAAGCATGTACAGTTAGTGTCCTTTTTCCCTCTTTAATTTTGTTATCTTCAACGTGTAGGCGTGATCGCACGGCCTTTTCTCCGGCATCTTAACCCTTAAACCATCCTCACCTCGAGTCCACTGCAATTGCCCCTCAACGCCCAGCATCTCTACGCTTCCAACCTCTTCTGGATATAGCTTTAGTATTGTGCTAAGCGATTTAATATTTGCTTCATCACCCGGCCAGTCTAAGAGTATGGCGTAGAGGGTATCGCCCTGGGATGTGAAGCGTATATCTCTGCCACTGAATGGCTCGCCAGCCTCCTCCCTGAACTCTCCACCAACAACCTTCGCTGGGCCTTCACCGTAAACTATCCATGGTCTTGAGCCGTAGATTGCTTCACCATTAACTTTGAGCCAGTCCCCTATATTTAGGAGGATTCTGCGCTGCTCCTCAGGTATCGTCCCATCCGGTCTTGGCGCTATATTGAGTAGTAGACAGCCGTTTTTGCTTACTATATCAACTAGGTCGTCTATTATTGAGCCAGCCGGCTTATAGTCGTGGTCTCTTATGTAGCCCCAAGATTTTCTGCATATTGACGTATCGGTCTGCCAGAAGCTCTGCCTAATAACATCTAACTTTCCACGCTCAATATCGAGCACGGCAGCCCCCTCCGGAAAAGCATTATGCTTATAATTTATGACTACGCCAGTACCCCATTCACATGCGCGATTATAGTAGTAGGCTGCGAAGAACCTAAGGTATGGCTCGAAGACCGGCTGCTCAATCCACCAGTCAAACCAAAATATCTGAGGCCTATACTTATCGACTAGCTCACAAGCCCTTCTAAGCCAATCGCATAGGAATTCCTCATCTGGCTGGGTGCTGGAGGGCTTTGCAGGGCCATAAAAGTCATAGTATCTTGGGTCTCTAACATCAGAGTTGAATTGCATTCCGCCCTCAAAGAACCACCAATGCTCAGCCCTATGATAAGAGACGCCGAAAGCTAATCCCTCCTCGCGGACGGCCTCGGCTAGCTCGCCTACTATATCACGTTTAGGTCCCATCTTCACAGAATTCCATTTGGTGTAACTGCAGTCGTATAGTGCGAATCCATCGTGGTGCTCAGCAACTAGGACAACGTATCTCGCACCAGCCTCACGGAATAGCCTAGCCCAATCTTTTGGGTCCCAGTTCTCAGCCGTGAACATGGGTATAAAATCCTTGTATCCGAATTTATCGTGGGGGCCATAGGTCTCTAGATGATGATGGTAGGCTGGGTGGCCCTTAATATACATGTTTCTCGGATACCATTCATTCTGGAATGCTGGAACAGAGTAGACGCCCCAATGGATGAATATGCCGAATTTTGCATCCATATACCATCTTGGAACCCTATATTTCTTAAGCGAATCCCAGTTAGGCTCAAATGGGCCCTCGGGCAGACTTGGTAATCTCAAATCCACATCAAACACCCTCCACTTCAAACCTAATCTATAGGGTCATGCTTGAACAAGAGATTCTTCCTTTTTAAAGGCTTCTCTTAAGTCTTTCGCTGATTCCTCCGGTGGCATTGTGTTAATGTATATTCCGGTACTCTTCTCGAAGCCTGCCCAAACGGCCAGCTTGGGATAAACTTCTATATGCCAATGGTAGTGCTCCTTAGGTATCATATGAAAGCCGAGGTTATAGGGTGGGTCATTTAGCAAGCTTCTCAATCCACCTAGGCTTACTCTTAGCGCCTCGGCAAGACATCTAATTTCGTCCTCTGCGAGCTCCAGTATCGATGGCTGATGGCTCTTTGGGAATATCCAAAATTCAAATGGGTTTGCTGGAGCCCATGGTGCAAAGACCACAAACCCTCCATTCTCCCATATGAAGCGCTCGCTCCTAGTCTCCACATCTATTATGTCGCAGAATACGCAGCGCCCCTTCCTCTCATAATATCTTCTGCTAGATGCGATCTCCTCCCCTACGGTCTTCGGGATTATCGGCGTCGCTATGATCTGGGAGTGAGCGTGCGACAGGGATGCGCCGGCGCTTGCACCGTGATTCCTAAAGATTGAAACATACTTCACATAATTCTTCCCCATGAAATATGAGAATCTATCCCTAAGCGCATTTATCACATGAACTAGCTGACTTATCCTAGCCGAGCCCGGATGCTCATTGTGATCTGGAGACTCAATTAAAACCTCATGGTGTCCTAGGGCGCCCATGGAAACATGTTGGCTCTCAGACCATGGGGGCCGCGCTTGTTCAGGATTTGGAGGTGTGAATGCCGGATATAGGTTTGGGATGCACCTGACAATCCAGTCCCTGCGCCTATCGCCATCCTCGTCCCTAGCCTTCTTCAGGACTCCATCCTCAATTACATATAATAGCGTTGCTGGAGGCGTTGAATGCTCATTTCCGGGGCAGAAGGGGCAGAGGCCTCCACCCCTCTCATACCTTATGCCCTCAACTATGTAGTCTGAGGGTCTCCTCCTTCTCTGGGAAGCTATCACAACCCATCGGTCCAGTATATAATCCTTCCTAAGCTCATTCATAACCATATCATGAGCCTCACTATAATATTGGGTAGTCCTCAAGTGCTGGGCGGGCTCCACACTCAAGATCTACATCACGGAGAATCGGTCTCAGAAGGGTCAGATCTGTCATCACCCGCCACCATACTATTTTGAATGAGCTAGGATATTTAAGTGAATCTCTACATAATAATGTAGGCTAGAAGCCCGGATCTATCGCGTCAGTCCGGGCATTGATCACATATAGGGTTCGCCCTATCCTTAATCATCGATAGCCGAAATTCCCTCATCTTCTCACCGTTCCATATATTGTTAAAAGATTCATCGAA
>JAGTQA010000072.1 GCA_018396975.1 Candidatus Bathyarchaeota archaeon
AGAGAGGTTAGGGAGAAGGCTCTTGAGGTGCTACTGCAAGCCGCTGACATAGCTAAGAAAGTTGGCAGTCCAAGCTTAAGCTTCTGGCCGGGTCAGGATGGCTGGGACTATAATTTTGAGTCCAACTATGGGCTTAAGTTTAAGTGGTTTATGGATGCATGCCTTAAAGTGGCTGAACGTTGTAAGGAGCTGGGGTTAAAGTTTGGTGTTGAGGCTAAGCTTAAGGAGCCTAAGGAGGGGAACATGATTGTTCCAACAACTCACCTCTCAGGCTGGATTGCTTATAAGATTAATGAGATGCTGGGATCTAAGGTTATGGGTGTGACGATAGACTATGGACATGAGATGATGTATGGTGTTGAGCCAGCCTTCACAGTCTATGCCCTCCATGAGATGGATGTTCCAATAGTTGGCTTCCACGTTAACTCAGCAAAATATAGGAGTAACGATGAGGATAGGGTCTTCGGAACCGGAGACGTATGGTGCTTTGTTGATTACTTATATTCGGCCGTAGACATAGGCTATGATGGATGGTTCGCTGAAGATCAATTCACCTACAGGATGGACCCTGTAAAGGCGATGAAGTTGAGCAAGGAAATCTTTGGAAACCTTATGAAGAAGGCGCTGTTGCTATACGCTAGGAAGGATGAGTTGGAGAAGGCTAGAGAATCTGGAGATCAGGCAAAAGTAATAGATGTGGTGAAGAAGATAATATTTGCAGAGTAAGCTAGGGACGATCTCTAAACCCAACTCCCCCACATAATATTTTTAATCATCTCGAATACTCCCTCTTCCGAGATTAATCTCCTCAACCTATTTGCTTCAAAAAGCGGCCGGTCATAACACCGTAAGATATTTATTTGATTAAATTACAATAGTGGATGAAATATAATAGGAGTGAGGCGGTAGATTTGTCGGAAAGCAGCTCTGTGCTGATCGGACGAAAGCCAGTAATGAACTATGTGCTGGCATGCATAACATTATTTCACGGCGGAGCAAAAGAGGTAAGCGTTAAGGCTAGGGGGCGAGCGATAAGCAGAGCGGTAGATGTTGTTGAGATTGTTAGACGTCGATTCATGCCGGACGTTAAAATAAGTAGCATTGATATAGGGACTGAACAGGTTCAATCAAGTGACAGGAACACTCCAACGAACATCAGCACAATAGAGATTACATTGACTCGTTAGATGCATTGTTTACAGTGCTCCGCCGCCCCTCCTTTATTTTTGGAGGGATTGGAGGAAGGTGAAAGCTGAACTATGTCAGTTCTGTCTGAGAAGTGGGATATTATGCTCGAAGTGCAGGGCGAAACTTGAGAGGGGAGAGGTTACACAATTAGATTTGGAGGTCGCACGCTTACTTGTCTCCATTGAGGATAAATATCCCCTACTTCAGGATGTGTATTTTCATAAGGCTATTGAGGCGGACAATATTTTAGCCGTACTTGTTAGGAGGGGCGATGCGAGTAAAATATTTAGTTATGGTGGGAAGATTGTGAAGTTTTTAGAGGAGAAGACTGGTAAGAGTGTTCGCATACTGGAATATAATACTAGTGAGAGAAGATTTCTTGAAGATTTATTCAGCCCCTTAACAATTCTCACAATAAATAAGATTTGGTTGCCGGATGGGTCGGTTGAGACTAGGGTTATTCTTAGGGGCAAAGATAGGAGGAGAGCCTCACTGAACGTAAATGCTATGAGGGAACTAGCCAAAAAGGTTAAGGGGATATCTCTTCGGATAGAGTTTACGGACTAGTGGTGGCTACATGATGAAAGCTGGGTCTTTCCATGGCTCCTTAAATTGGAAGAGAACCCATTACACGACTGAGATCGCTCCAGATCTTGATGGGAAAGAGGTTGTCCTAACAGGATGGATAAAGGAGGTTAGGGATCTAGGCGGAATAAAATTTCTCATATTGAGGGATAAGGAGGGAACTGTGCAAATAACGATTCCTAGAGATGAGGTTGAAGAGCACCTTATCAAAATTGCGGAGAGCCTACAGCGTCAGGATTGTGTGAGCGTTAGAGGGGTCGTTAGGAGGATGGATAAGGCTCCTAGGGGCGTTGAGGTCATACCTAGGAGCATAATGCTTCTTAACTCTGCAAAGCAGCCTCTCCCAATAGATATTACGGGAAAAACTCCAGCGGATATAGATGTGAGGTTGGATGCCAGAATATTAGATCTCACGCGAGAAGAGAATCAGGCAATCTTCCGCATACGTCACGCAGCCCTAGAAGCCATTAGGGAATTCTTCTCTAAGAATGGTTTTATAGAAATTCATACACCGAAGATAATTGCGACGGCAACCGAGGGCGGTGCCAATCTCTTTCCAGTCGCATACTTTGAGCGTGAGGCTTTTCTCGCACAGAGTCCCCAGCTCTATAAAGAGCAGCTAGTAATAGACTTTGAGAAAGTTTACGAGATCGGCCCAACGTTTAGGGCTGAGAAGTCTCATACAAGACGACATCTAACAGAGTTCATATCGATAGATATTGAGGAGGCCTTTGCAACTGCCGAGGATGTCATGGAAGTTGCCGAAAACCTCCTACAGCACGTGTGTAAGGTCATTAATGAGAGGTGCAGTAGGGAGCTTGAGATACTTAAGCATAAGGTTGAGGTTCCAAGCATCCCCTTCAAACGCCTAACATATGATGAGATTGTCAATGAGCTAAGAGATTTGGGGGTAAAGATAAGTTGGGGTGAGGATATACCTACAGTCGCCTATAGAACCCTAGGCAGGTTACACCCATACTTCTACTTCATAATTGACTGGCCTACGCACCTAAAGCCATTCTACATAAAGCCTAGAGATGATAAGCCTGAGATAAGTGAGGGTTTTGACCTCATGTGGCATTGGATTGAAATAGCTTCTGGCGGAACTAGAATACATAAAAAGGAGCTTTTGATTAAGCGGATGAAGGAGCAGAACCTAAATCCGGAATCATTCAAATATCACCTTCAGGTATTCGATTATGGTATGCCACCTCATGCTGGATGGGCAATCGGGCTCGAGCGTCTAATAATGATGCTAACTGGCGTGAAGAATATTCGAGAAGTTGTTTTATTCCCAAGGGACAGATTTAGGCTAGTGCCGTAGAGCGGTTAACGTTGGCCTAGAGGTGGTCTAGCGCCTAACTCAACCTCAAGTGTTATTAACTGATTCTCCCTAACCACGGTTATCATAACCCTCTGCCCCGGCTTAGTATACTCTTCCAAGTAGGATGATAGGTCATCTAATCCAGTTATCTTCTTACCATTAATCGCAACTATTATATCTCCGCCGACTATTATCCGCTGTCCAGCTACATACGTTATTCTCGACCCACCCCTTAAGCCAGCCCTATCAGCTGGCCCACCGCTAACAATATGTGTTATCAGCCAACCATATGTTACGTTAGTGCCCATTACCTTAGCAATCTCATATGTCATGTCAATGCCCGAGGCACCGAGCCAAGAATGCCCATCATAAGAGCCATTCCTAATAAGCGACTCTATCTCCCGCAGTATGGTGTTTGAGGGTATTGCGAAGCTCACACCCTGCGAGCCGCTGATAATAGCCGTGGTTATCCCAATAACCTGCCCCCTAGAGTTTAGCAGTGGGCCGCCTGAGTTGCCGGGGTTTAACGGCGCGGTTGTCTGTATAACGTTTGCTATCGGGTATCCGCCAGTAATATCCTCAGTTATCGTTCTCCCTAGAGCGCTGATTATGCCAACGCTCATCGAGCCAGCCAACCCATAAGGATTCCCAACAGTTATAACTAGGTCGCCAACTTTCAATGTGGATGAGCTAACTATCTCAAGTGGATGATACTCGCTTTCTGGAGCATCCGCCGAGAGAACTGCTAGGTCAGCGTAGGGATCATATCCCAAGATGTAGGCGGCGTAAGCATTCCCACTCGAAAAGGTTACAGTAATATTTACTGCGCCGTAGACGACATGGTAATTTGTTATTATGACCATTTGGCCAGTAAAGTTGTAGATGAAACCCGAACCCTGAACCTCCTCATAAGTGTATCCGAATGGGCCGAGATAGCGTATAAATCCCCTAACTAGTACGACGGAATCCTTAACCTTCTCATAAATCTCTGAAAGCGAGATGCTTTCATTCTGAAGAAGTTGCTGGACTGTAATCTTCGATATTACCGTGTTCATGGAGTTTTGGAGGTCTGTAACATGCTGTCTTAGACTCTGAATTTGGTCCCTAAGCGCATCAATCTCTTCTAGGGCCACCCTATAACCCATCATGTAGCCTATAAAGCCTGCTATGAACAGACTCGCTGTCAGCAATAAGACTATAATAGTTAGAAGAGCTGGCTTCCTAGCTTCCTCATAAATGTCTAAGTAGCGCATCACGTATCACCCCTCCCCAAACTGGCACAGTTTTCTCCTTAACTCAACATCTAAAGACTCTCCAAATTATTAAAGGGTTTTTCAGAATGATGCCCAAATCAGCCTCTTCTCACCTATTTGCTTAATTCGGGGTGAAAAATAAAAGGATAATTGTCTAATCCTAAAATCACTATAGGTTTAGATATCGAAGGGCAGGAAGGAGACTGGATCTGGCTGGATGAGCTATTACAGCGGACACATAAAATATATATTGAATTGGCTAATTGCTGGAACCAGAGGCGGCGTCATGAGGGCTCGGATAATCATGGCGCTAAGAGACTCCCCCATGAACGCGAATCAGCTGGCAGATTATCTGGGGGTTGACTATAGAACTGTGAGACATCACCTAGAGATTCTTGAGAGGAATAAAATTGTCGCTTCTGCTGGAGAGAAGTATGGCGTCACATATTTTCTAACACCCCTAATGGAGGAGAATTACTCCATATTTGAGGAGATTTGGGAGAAAATTGGGAAAAAAGAGAAAAGGAGGTAAAACAAAGTGAATAAGGAGATGAATAGTAGAGACAGAAAAATATTGCTTATACTTGTGATTTTATTAGCGGTAGCTATTCTTGCAACAATAAGTAGTTTGGTTGTCGCAGGCGGTCTCTCAATAGAAAGCCAGGTTAGAAGGCGATGGGGTCTCATGGAGCATCAGATGGAGGAGATTGAACGCCTAATAGAGACATATCGAAGAGGAGAGATTGAATTATCAGATCTTAGGAGGAGTATATTGTCGAAATTTAGGGCTTGGAATATCATTCCACCACCAGATCTAATCATGCCAGACATAGAGATCTTCTATACCGTTAAATCCGTGATTTCCACGGTTAACGTTGCGCTTGTGGCAATACTGCTCTTCATGTATATTGACATATATCGTAAGACGAAGACCCAATTTACAATGGGCCTCATAATATTCTCACTAGTCCTCCTATCCTACACGCTATCATCAAACCCCTTTATCCAATTGATATTTCGCTTCCGAGCATTTGGCCTAGGACCTTTTGCCATGCTACCGGACATCTTCACATTCGCTGCACTGCTAATCCTACTATATCTCAGCCTAAAGTAAGATTGCTGAAGCAAAACTCCTAGGCTTATTCTTGAAGAAAATCTGGTGAAATTCTGAAAAATCCTTTTATATATTGATGCGCTCATAAAGCGCGGTGAGCGCGATTGAGAAAGGCCATAGTACTGGCGTTTTTAGGATTAGCCATATTGAGCGCCCTAATAATCTCAGCGTACACTGCCTTAGCTTGGTATAGTGCCTTAGATTGGTATAGTGGCCACCGATGGATTGAGCGAAAAGCAATCTCTCTCCCGGCAAAGCCCCAGTGCACCGGCGACATCCAGAATTTCACGTGGAATTTTAGGCGCGGCTGGAGGTGGGCGCTAGGAGATGAGTGCGGCAGATGGAAAGTAGCCTTTAAGGGAAGTTTTGGAAAGATTGAGTTAGAGTTAAGTGAAGAATTTAGGGAGAGGGTTTTGGAGATAGCGGGCAGCGACGGGGATGTGCGGAATCTCCTTAATAATGGTTATAATGTTAGCTGTATTAGGCCAGTTCACATGAAAGGTGTGGTTCAGGAGAGTGGACAGGTTACCATCGAAGTTGAGAAGGTTCTTCTTATATTAACTAAGAATGGGAGCAATAGGGCCTTTGTGGAAATAGACTTCAAGGCCGGAAGAGTCACGAGAATAACTATAGTAAGCGTGACAGTGATCGATAAGAGCACATCAGCCTAACCCTCACTTTTTCTATTAAGGGTGAGATAGAGATGTTTGTTTGGAGTATAGCAGTTAGGAACCTGAGGCGGCGGAGGTTAAGGACCGCTTTAACGGTTTCCGGCATAGTTGTCGGCATAAGCATGATGTTCATTCTACTGTCGCTAGTTTCGGGAATGGAATCTCAAGCAAGGAGCATGGTTAGAGCTCTAGGTGGAGCTGATATAATAGTATCTAATTCCACATCATTCCGTAATGGAATGGGCGGCCCCCTCGGCGCTCTGCCAAGCCCAAGCACATTAGATGAGTCAATAGTGGACGCGATAGGTGGAATCCAAGGAGTATATGCCATCTCACCGCAGTTTTCATTCAGTTGCTCCATTAATGGTAGGAGGATCACTGTATATGGTGTTGAGCCAAAGTCATATGAGATTGTTACTGGAGGACTAAATATTGCTGAGGGTAGGTTCCTTATAGAGAATAGCAATAGGGAAATTGTTCTTGGAAAGGCTCTAATGGAATTCCTAAATTTAACAGTAGGCCAAACAGTTAGCCTTAATACTGGACAAGAAGGGAGAGAACAAACCTTTAATATAGTTGGCGTATTCGAGACTGGAATGTTTTTCCAAGAGTATGCAGCCTACATTACGCTGGCAGACGCACAGAATATTACTGGCGAGTATGGGCTTATAACGCAAATACTCGTGAAGTGTGAGGATCCATCCATAGTCAACGATGTTGCATCTGCAATCTCATCGACCGTGCCCGGCGTTAGAGTTACGACGCCCACAGCGGTCCTCCAACAAGCAAACCAGATGCTAAATACCCTAACAATGTTTTTCGCAACAATCGGCCTAGTAGCCCTATTTGCTGGGAGCTTTGGTGTTGTAAATACGATGATGATGTCGGTGACCGAGAGAACTCGTGAGATAGGTATTTTGAAGGCTATAGGTGCAAAAAGCTATGACATAATGAAGATTTTTCTCGCCGAGTCGCTGCTGATAGGATTGATAGGCGGCGGGGCAGGTGTGGCGGCCGGAAGCATACTCGCATATCTGTTCCCAACATTAACCTCCGGGATCTTCGCAATTGGCATCTCACCCTTTGGGATGAGAAATCCATTCTCAGGAGCGGCTGGTCGGGGATGGGGCAGTAGAGCCACATCAGCAATCATATTTACAACTCCTGCAATAACGCCCATAAATATTATAGTATGCTTCTCTCTAGGGGCATTCGTTGGGATTTTAGCTGGGCTTTACCCGGCATGGCGCGCTTCGAGGATGAGGCCTGTGGAGGCGCTTAGGCATGTCTAGACTAATTGTTAGGACGGTTGATTTGAGTAAGGTTTATAGGCGCGGCAAAGTCAGCGTCTTAGCTTTAAGGAATGTTAACCTTCAAATAGCGGCTGGCGAGATAGCTGGCATAATGGGGCCATCTGGCTCTGGGAAGACGACGCTCCTAAACCTTATAGGTGGTCTAGATAAGCCTACTAATGGCAGGATATTTGTTGACGGTGTTGATATAACGGCTCTAGGTGAGAGGGAACTGGCCGATTATAGGCTTAAAAAGGTTGGTTTCGTCTTCCAATTCTACAACCTCATACCAACATTAACGGCTCTTGAGAACGTTGAGATACCATTAGCCTTAGCCGGCGTTCCTAAAAACGAGAGGCGGGAGAGAGCATTAAACCTCCTTAAGATGGTTGGCTTGGAGGATAGGGCTGAGCATAAGCCTGATGAACTCAGCGGTGGGGAGCAGCAGCGTGTGGCTATAGCGAGAGCCCTAATAAATAATCCCTCAATAGTTTTGGCCGATGAGCCGACTGGAGACCTAGACTCTAAATCCGCGCTTGCGCTAATGAATCTCATCAAGGACTTGAATAGGAGGAATGGGCAGACATTTATTATAGTAACGCATGATCCAATAGTTGCTGAGAGATGCACAAAAATATACACGATCAGAGATGGGCAAATAGAAAGCGCATAAAGATAAAAAGCCCTTATTTTTCCCCATGAATCTTCGGCAGCAGATAAGAGAGGATAAAGCCCAATATGAGAAAGGTGGCTAAAGCTATCATAAGAATCATAAGCATTAATGCACCGCTCATAACATATCCGCAAATAATTATTCCAAGAAGAGCTATAAAAAGAATTATTTCAGTATAACGCTTAATTTTCGAGTCGCTCACTATATGAGTTGTTAGGGTGAAGGAGATAGCGCCGAGCGCGAACACCAGCCCAATAATTGCATAGGTAAAACTATTATCTATGAGAGCCCGCACAAGCCATACTATTCCGAGAAGAATTAGAGTGACCAATTGAATCCAGAAGCGTTTTTCCCCGCCCATGATTCCTCCAGAAAAACTAGGATTAAATAGGATATAATTTTTTTGATTTGCGGTTTAGAATCCACTTCTTATCAGTTGCTTATCTGTTGATGGCTTCATATATTCTCTTAAGAGTATTGTTGCATATGATCCTCTAGGAAGCATAAAATTGAATATCGCCTTCCTCTTCTCAGCCTCTCTCTCATCCTCCATAACATTGACCTTTAAGCCGATCACATTCGTCAGGGCTGGTCTCAATCCGCCTAAAACATTAACTTTTATCATATTTGCTCCTCTGAAATCCTCTGGGCTTATATTCTCCTCCTCTAATATCTCCCTCTCAATCTCACCCTGCAATCCCCCTGAAAGCTGCTGCTTAGGGCCCACCAAGGGTATTCCAAGAGCCATTCTTCCGCCCCTGATCTCATCATTTATTGCCTTTATATTATCCGCTTTAACTCTAAAGATTCTCCTATCCGGAAGCCCGGCCCCATCTAATCCTATAACATAATCTCCTTCTAGTGCCTCCCTCAATGGCAGACCACGCCTTATTCTCTCACTTAAAAATCTATTAAATAGGTATGATTGGTATGCCTGCACGAACATCTTGCGGAGACTTAGTGGAATCTTATGTAGCGCACCTAGATAATCGCTTGGGCTCCTCGAGAGATGTTCTAGGATGAGCCTCTCGTAAACTAGGCTTTTTGGGAAGCGCTTTAACGCCAAACCGAAATCCATAGTCTCATATAGCTCTCTCCTCAGCTCCCTAATCCTCTCACTCTCAAATGGGCTCTGATGGGTGAGGAGGGTTAGGATGGCGTCTCTAAAATTGCCCTTAACTATATGTTTTCCAATAATGTGGGTTATCGGCCTCCTAGTTCCAAATCTCTGATGCCCAAAGAAGTTTGGTATGCCACCAAACTCTGCTAATTCCTCGCTTATTCTCTCAATCCTCCTCTTGGCAGTTTCCTCATCAACTCTTATCGACCTAACAGTTATAGTGAAAATATTTCCAAAGAGTTTTTCCGGGGATATCTCCTCATCCAAGTAGCCTAGCGGCTTAATGAGTAAGCCCCTAATTTTGACGTTTACGAGCCTACTCGGTGGAACACCCCCCACACTTATATATTGAGCTGTTAAGGCATCGGCATCCTTTATTCCCGCGAATCCTATCCTATCCGAGCCTATGCCCAGCGCCTTCGCCAGCTCCTCAATCGCCAGAAGCGTATCCCAACCCCTCTTAACCATAATGCATATTAAGTAGCGACCGTGATTGGATAGCGAGCCAAGACTACTCTCATCCAACCTAACCGAGGCTTTAGAACCGTCCCTCAAAACCTCCTCAACAATAAAGTCTTCTGGAGAACATTTAATTAAGCCGCCTACTCCAGGAGTTTTAGACGCATAAACCTTGATTCCAATCCCAACCTCTATACTTGGCACACTAAGCATTGGCCGCATCCTCAATAGAGCGGTAAGTTGCCAGTAACCTTATCTATAAGGTTTGATGGAGCTGGACCTATGCCCAGAGCGGTCACGGTGCCGGGTTCAAGCTCCGTTAAGCCAGCATCGGAGATTAGTGCTACTGGTAGGCCTAGCTCCCTAGCCCTCCTCTCCAAACTTAAGAGGTCGGCTTCAGAGCTAACTTTCAGCACTATCTTACATTGCCCCTCCTCAATCCAACCCATCCACCAAGATGGATTCTTCTTTCTAGCCTCCTCAGCAGATGAAACTGCAGCATGACCTGCCTGAGCCGCAGCCTTCCCCGGACTCATCTTTAAGTCAGCCCTCAGCACAAGAGCCTGCTTAAATCTGAAGCCAGACATATCCTCAGCACGTCCAGCAACGATTGACTTAGCTAAGTGGGAATTAGTGGATACTCATGTTATTTACTTTTCGCCGGATCGCTGAAAATTATGGCAAAATAATAGTTGACTGGGCTTAATTCACCTTAGAAGTGGCAATTTAAGGTATCCTTACATATTTAAATCTCTCGCTGGCCTGCTCCCCAGCTACTCCCCAATTCTCCATAGGAACCTCATGTATAGCTATCTCAACGGCCTCAGCAGGAATACCCAAATCAGTAAAAACCCTAGTTATACCCTCTATCACCCTCTTCTTAGCCTCGTTTGAAAAACCCCTCCATACATATACATGAACTATGGGCATAATCTAAGATCTGATCCACTAAGGATAAAAGAATTTCTAACACAGAACCCCCTTCTATCTATGTTAATTCTAAACCTTTCCCCTAGCCCTAGAACAAATCCTAGAAAAGTGCCAGCTATGAGACTTCTCCGAAAACCAAAAAA
>JAGTQA010000043.1 GCA_018396975.1 Candidatus Bathyarchaeota archaeon
AAGACGACAACAGCCGCTAAGCTAGCGAGATATTTACAGAAGAGGGGGTTTAAGACTGCGCTTATATGTGCTGACACATTTAGGGCTGGTGCCCTAGCGCAGCTAAGCCAGCTGGCTGCGCAGATAAATGTTCCCATATATGGCGATGAGGGAGAGAAGAATCCGGTTAAAATAGCCTTGGAGGGTCTAAAGAGATTCGAGAAATACGATGCGGTGATTGTTGATACTGCTGGTAGGCATAAGGATGAGAAGAGTCTAATTGAGGAGATGAAGATGCTGCAGGAGGCGATTAAGCCAGACGAGGTCATAATGGTTATCGATGGAACTATTGGACAGCAAGCTGCGGCTCAAGCCAGAGCATTTCATGAGGCAACCCCACTAGGCTCAATAATAGTTGCTAAGCTGGATGGCTCGGCGAGGGGTGGTGGAGCATTATCGGCTGTTGCAGCAACCGGTGCGCCTATAAAGTTCATAGGAACGGGGGAGAAGATTGACGATTTAGAGATTTTTGACCCCCCAAGATTTGTTGGTAGGCTTCTTGGTATGGGAGACCTGAGGAGCCTAATTGAGAAGGTTAGGGAGGCTGAGCTTAAGATACCTGAGAAGAGGGTTAAGGCAATATTAAGTGGAAAGTTCACCCTATCGGACATGTATGAGCAGTTTGAGGCTTTAAAGAGCATGGGGCCCTTCGGCCGCATCCTTAAGATGCTTCCTGGCTTGGGCTATGAGCTGCCGGATGACATGGTTAATGTTGCTGAGGAGCGGCTTGAGAAGTGGCGTGTAATAATCCAGTCAATGACCCCCGAAGAGCGTGAGAATCCACAGATAATTAATGCGTCAAGGATAAGGCGTATTGCCAGGGGCTCCGGGACAAGCGAGAAGGATGTTAAGGAGCTACTTAAGCAGTATATGCTGATGCGCAAGATGATAAAGGCCTTTAGAAGAAAGAGGCTCCCAATTTTTGGGAGAAAGCTCTCCCTAAGTTAATGAGCATAGGCGCTTAAACATTTAATTTCACGCATAGAAATAATTTATTTTTGGATGGCAAATGTGGACCATAATTGATTCTGAGGAGGTGCCCTTTACAGCCTATCCGAAGGGGAATGCTAGCATCAAGCGGATAGTTGAGCAGAAGACTGTTGGAAGCAAGCGCTTCACTGGATTCGGTATCCTAGAGATACCGCCTAAGGGCGGAATATTCCCACCACACACTCATCCAGATAGGGAGGAAATCTATTATGTCATGTCCGGAAGCGGAACAATACTTGTCGGCGACAAAGAGTTTCCAGCCAAACCAGGGCTGACGCTTTATGTTTCAGGTGAGGACCCACATGGATTGAGGAATGATGGAGATGAGCCATTTATAGTCCTATTTGTCCATGTGCAAGTATAAGAGGATGGAGAGGGATTTGAACCTAAGGACGGCTGCAATTTCTCCCAACAAAATCCTCTTCTTTCTATTTTTCTGTATTTCCTGTGAAGGTTGAAGGGTGAGTTCGCAGGATTTTTATTCTCGACTATGACTTTATCGGGATTTTTGTTCTCTCCAGGTATTACGGCTCTATCCTTTTTATCTCTTTTATAGTGTCAAAATCTCTATCGTAACTCACAATACTCGTTATTTTATTTTCTATGGCCCACGTAATAATGGAGGTTCAACCGTTTCAATCTCATAAATAGCGGGATACAAAGGACGTTTGGATCAATATATGGCAAGTCTTACCTCAACCTCTTGCTCAATTAATTTTTCACATTTTTAAGATGACCCTCATGCATTCCCTGCTTGAAATGACCTTTAGGGCTTCATTGAAATGCTCCAGCGGAAAAGCATGCGTAATCATGTCCTTAACTTTAACTCTACCAGTTCTTATCAAGTTGAAGGCTGCATAATAGTCGTATGGGGCGCAGCCCCAGCTCCCAAGTATAGTTATATCGTCTCTAAGAATGAGTTTTGGGTCGATATCTAAGTTTGGCTGCGGGACATCCCTGAAATCCCCAAATATGCATAGCCTCCCACCCCACCTAACCATTCTTAAGCCTTGATGGACAGCGTTGGTTGATGCCACAGCAACGACCACTAAGTCTGCACCCCGTCCCTCAGTTAGATTCTTCACGGCCTCCTCAATATTCACTTTATTGGCGTTGAAGGCGTAGTCTACGCCAACTTTCTTGGCTAATTCAACTCGAAAGTCATGGTGGTCTGCGACGATTACCTGTGTTGCTCCGTAAGCCTTAGCCACCTGAGCATTGAGTAGGCCTAGTGGGCCTCCTCCTATCACTAGCACCGTGTCACCTGGGTATATTCGGCTCTTTGAGATGGCTCTGACAGAGCATGCTGTCGGCTCAATCATTGTTCCCTCCTCAAAACTCATGGTGTCTGGGATTTTGATAACCGTCTTCTCGACGAGCTCTGATGGGACGCGAATATACTCGGCGAAGCCTCCGGGGTCAACGTTCATTCTTCTATATTGCTCGCAGAGGGGTTCTTGACCGTGCATACAGTAGTAGCATGCTCCACATGGTGCGTGGTGGAGGACTGCAACCCTATCGCCAACATTAAACCTTTTAACCTCCGAGCCCACTTCCGCAACCTCGCCGGAAATCTCGTGGCCTAGAACTGAGCCGGGTTTTGCGCGTCGATACTCGGCCCTAAATAGGTCTGTTGAGCATATTCCACAAGCCTTAACCTTAACGAGAATTTCTTTAGGCCCTATCTTGGGAACTGGTATATCCTCAAGCCTGAAATCCCCAACATCATAATAGACTATGGCCTTCAATTTCTCATCCCAAAATTAATTGATGCAATTTCGCGGAAATAAGAGTTTAGGAATGGCAACATTTATCTCTAAGCTGAACCTAAACTTTATGGTCTATTAAATGAGGCCGATATATGGTTACAGCTAGAGACGAGAGAAAAACGCTCAGTTTAAGCGAAAGGGGACTTTTTAGGAATGTTCTAGCACTCGGCTTAGTCAGCTTCTTCACCGATATATCAAGCGAAATGGTCTTCAGCATACTTCCAACATTCATACTTGAGCTTCCGGGTTCGGGTGCTGCAGCGCTCGGCTTAATTGAGGGATTAGCTGAGAACCTAAGTTATACTCTTAGGGCTATCTCCGGTTTAATCTCAGACAAGTTTAGGAAGAGGAAGATTATAGTTTTAGTCGGCTACGCCCTCTCAAACGTTGTTAAGCCATTTTTTGCGGTTGCACAATCTATCCTAGACGCCCTTGTGATAAGGGTTTCTGATAGAGTTGGGAAGGCGATTAGGACTGCGCCGCGCGATGCATTACTAAGCGATTCAGTTCCGGAGGAGAAGAGGGGTGTGGCTTTCGGCATCCATAGGACCCTAGACCAGAGCGGGGCTATAATTGGGCCCTTATTAGCATCCATTATCCTATTTCTAGGCTCATCGGCTAGAATGGTCTTCCTGCTCTCCTTTATACCCGGCTCGATAGCCCTAATTATCCTCATATTTATGGTTCAGGAGAGGTTCGGTGGGGTTTCTGGGAGATTTAGGGTGATGGGTAATCTCAGGGAGGTTGTTAGGGGGAGATTTCCGCTACTCTTGCTGGTTGTTGGAATATTCTCACTAGGCGCCTTTAACTTCTCCTTCATACTTCTTAATGCTAGGGAGTCGGGAATCTCAGACGAGCTTATTCCAATAGTTTATCTCATCATTAATTTAGCGCACACTTTAATCGCCATACCCTCCGGAATACTGTCAGATAGGGTTGGACGTGAGAGGGTTCTCGCAATGGGATACGGAACATTCCTAGTAACATGCCTACTGCTCTCTTTGCTGCCCAAAAACCACATCAACGCATTCATAATAGCCATATTCTTTGGATTATATATGGGGATACTTGAGACCGTTCAAAGGGCCTTAGTTCCAAAATATGCTGAGAGAAGCGACCTTATGGGAACCGCCTATGGCCTATATTATTTGGTGGTCGGCTCAGCCTTTCTAGTGGCCAACTTAATCGTTGGGTTACTATGGCAGATAGGCGGCTCAGCAATAGCAACAACATATAGCATAACTCTATCAGCAACGGCAATATTAGGCATGGCCCTCCTAACCTCTTCAGTAGGAAGATGACAAGAATAGCGCGTGCGCGTAGCTCACTCTAGAAATGTCTAATCTAACCCTTGTGGGAGAAAACTGATGCTATGGCTCCATAAAGCACTGCATCCTCACCTAATGGTGTGAGCGCAATATCCGGCACACGGTTCCTCGCGTGCTTCTCCACATGGCGCTTAATCGGATCTATGACTAAATCCGGGTTGTTTAGGGTTACTGAGCCGCCGACCGTTATCAGTGATGGGTCGTAGGCATCGATTACGCATGCAAAACCTATAGCATTTAAAATTCCAATTCTCTCAACGATTCTCTTCGCAACTTCGTCACCAGCCCTAGCACAATCATATACGGTTTTGGCGGTTATGCTCGCATAACCACCCTTACGAACATCTTCTATTAGCCGGCTGCCCTCAACCCTCATCAACCCCTCCTCCTCTATAACCAGCCTAGCATAATTGGGTATCCCACTACCAGAGCAGTAGGCCTCCCAATGCCCCCTCCTTCCGCAGCCACACATTAGCCGGCCCTCAAAATCAATTGTGAAGTGCCCAATCTCATGGGCGTTTCCATCCTTACCTATCAGCAGATGCCCATCAACATAGGCTCCCCCACCTATACCAGTGCTAATAGTTACATAAACGAGATTCTCATGGCTTTTCCCCAAACCGAAGTTTCTCTCACCCATCACCGCCGCGACGCAATCATTGAGCAGATATGTTGGTAAGCCAAGCTCCCCCTCAAGGGGTTTAACAAGCGGGACAAAATCGAAGGGTAGGTTCGTTGGCTTCATTAAGCCGCCTCTTCCAATATCTAGTGGTCCAGCCGAGCCTATCCCTATACCCTCAATATCCCTCAAATTAAATTTCTCAGCGATTAAACCGCGTATCATCCTAATTATCTGCTCACTTATACCCTCAGGACCCCTACCCTTCTCGGTCCTCTCAATAATTCTCTCGATTATGCGCCCACTATTATCTCCAAGCGCAACCCTAACATTAGTTCCACCTAAATCAACACCTATAGCCAGCCTTCTACCCATAAATTTAGTTGCCCCCAACAATCTTCTCAAATGTTCTAGAATATAGAAATATATGTGAAAACCTCCCTAATTCTTTTCTTGAAGGAAGATGCCCATGCTCAAAAAACTGGTGCTCTACTCGATCGCCGCAATCGCCCTTGGAGTCATAACTATGATGATGCCAATAGGCCTAATTCTACTCCTCCCTAAAGCACTGGAGACCGCAGTGACGCAGGAAAGCCGAAAGCCATTAACGGGGGGCTACAGCCTTACAATAGATAGTTTAAGGGAGGCAGCGCAATTCTATGGCAAATCAGATATAGTTGAAGGCGTTAAAGCCACCAATGAAAAAGCTTCTTTTGTACCTCCTCCGTTAACCACACATAATATTCTGGCTTTACTCATGATAGTAGTTTCGGCCGGCTTACTCGCAGCCCTAATAACCAAATTGGCCATGTGGGCCATTAAAGGGCGCTGATTAAATAGAGGAAATATTAATATTTCCCTCTAGTATTTTTGGAAAATTTGGTTTGGTGAAGTGACCCCTATGGACGGTAAGATGTGGCATGCGATGAGCGAGGATGAAGTGCTTAAGGCCCTCAAAACATCGCGTAATGGGCTTAGCAGCGAGGAAGCAAAGAGGCGGCTGGTAGAGTATGGGCCAAACAAGCTTGTTTCTAAGGGTGGCGTGAGCCCACTAAAAATATTCCTAAATCAGTTTAAGGATATTTTCGTTCTAATGCTCATAGCAGCAGTCATAATATCGGTGGCCATGGCGCTCCTTAAGCCTGAGGGAACAACAGAGGACTATGCTGATGCCATAACAATAGGCACTATAGTCATATTAAATGCTGTTATAGGCTTTGCTCAAGAATACCGCTCAGAGAGAGCCATCGAAGCCATGCGCAAATTAACAGCGCCAAAGGCAACAGTTATTCGAGATGGGAGAAACGTGATTATACCAGCGGAGGAGGTTGTTCCAGGCGACATACTTGTGCTCGAGACAGGCGATAGGGTGGCGGCGGATGCACGGCTACTTGAAACCGTTGAATTAAAGACCAATGAGGCTGTTTTGACTGGTGAATCAACACCGGTCGAGAAGAGTTTGGGTGTATTGCCTGAGAATACTCCCGTAAGCGATAGGCGGAATATGGTTTTCATGGCAACACACGTCATTTATGGGCGTGGGAAAGCCATTGTTACATCAACTGGTATGAAAACGGAGTTTGGGAAAATCGCCGAGCTCGTTCAGGAAATGGAGGAGGAAGAGACCCCGCTTAAAGTCAAGCTTGAGAAATTTGCAAAGAAGCTCGGGATTATAGTTGTCGCCATCTGCATAGTTGTCTTTATACTTGAGCTCATAGACATCTACGTTTATGGAGCAGCTAAGGCTGAGAGCCTAATGGACGCGTTCTTTACAGCAATAGCCTTAGCGGTCTCAGCAGTTCCAGAGGGGTTGCCAGCGGTTGTAACTGTAACTTTGGCCTTGGGTGCGAGGGAGCTTGCGAAGCGCAACGCCATAATTAGAAGGCTATCATCAGCCGAAACCCTTGGGTCAGTGACCGTTATATGCTCTGATAAGACTGGCACATTAACTAAGGGTGAGATGACAGTCCGCAAAATATATGTTAGTGGCAAGGTTATTGAGGTCACTGGGGTCGGCTATGAAGCGAAAGGCGATTTCCTACAGGGTAATGATAGAATAGAGGTAAACAACGATTCGGACCTAAAGCTTCTTTTAACTGGCTCGGCATTATGCACAAACGCCCAATATGATGGTAAAAGTATATTCGGCGACTCAACTGAGGGGGCGCTGATAGTTGCGGCTGCCAAGGCTGGATTATGGAAGGAGGAGCTGGAGAAGATTTATCCACGCATATATGAAATTCCCTTCACATCTGAAAGGAAGAGGATGACAACAATCCATAAGTCCGCTGATGGAAGGCTTATAGCGTTTATGAAGGGCGCCCCAGAGATAATCCTGCAGCGCTGCACGCACATACTGAAGAATGGAAAGCCAAAGAAGCTCACCAAGAAGGATTTAGAGGAAGTTCTATCGGTTAATGAACGGATGGCGAATGAGGCGCTGAGGGTTTTGGGGGTTGCATATAGGGAGTTAGCCGAAATAGATGTTGAGAGACTAAGGGATAAGGATACTTCGGAAGTTGTTGAGAGCAAGCTCGTCTTCATTGGTTTACTCGGCATGATAGACCCCCCACGTGAGGAGGCCAAGGTAGCCAATCAAATGTGCCAGAGGGCTGGAATAAAGACCGTTATGATTACTGGCGACCATAAGCTAACCGCCATAGCAATAGCGAAGGAGATTGGAATCATGCAAGAAGGCGACCTGGCGCTAACTGGCGAAGAGCTCGATAGGATGAGCGATGAGGAGTTCGAGAAGATAGTTGAGAACGTTAAGGTTTACGCCCGAGTATCACCGGAGCATAAGTTGCGGATAATCAGAGCCTTAAAGAAAAAGGGGCATGTAGTGGCTATGACTGGCGATGGCGTCAATGATGCTCCGGCACTCAAGCAGGCTGATATAGGCATAGCGATGGGGATAACCGGCACTGACGTGACCAAGGAAGCTGCCGACATGATTTTAGCCGACGATAACTTTGCGACAATAGTTAAGGCTGTTGAAGGTGGAAGAACAATATATGACAATATTAAGAAGTTCGCCTTCTTCCTTCTAAGATGCAACTTTGATGAACTATTCGTCATAGGAACATTCGCCCTCCTAGGCTTGGAGCTTCCACTAACGCCCGGAATGATCCTCTGGATAAATCTAGTGACTGATGGTGGTCCAGCCATAGCCCTAAGCCAAGACCCGCCGGCCGAGGACGTTATGTCTAGGCCTCCAAGAGACCCGAAGGAGGGAATATTGCAAGGGAAGGTTGCATCTATACTTGCAACGATGGTTACGCAGTTCCTTGGAACAGCAGTTCTATTCTACGTAGCCTACTATATTTGGGGTAGGCCGTTAGAGGAGGCTAGGACGCTGGCCTTTGTGCAGGCAACATTCCAAGAGCTTGTTGTGGTCTGGAATTCCCGCTCAGACACAAAGAACGCATTTAGAGTCGGTTTCACAAATAACAAGTATCTGCTGGCAGCTGTCTTAGTCTCAGCCGCCCTAACAGCTTTAGTGCCATATTTCGGGATAATATTCGGCATACCGCTCTTCGGTGCGGCGCCACTAGACTTGCAAGACTGGCTCCTAGCAGCACCAATTTCACTGATGGGCTTCCTCATAATGCCAGAAATATTCCATAATAGGAAAGTTTTACGCTGGAGATGATGTGATTAAAGCCTAAAACATCTTCATTTTCTCAAGCCTTCTCTTGGGAAGGAGAATGGCCCTCTCATACTCATATATTATGCGTGAGACAACAATCCATGCCTCAAGAGTTTCCGGATCCACACATATAATTTCATCCGCTAAATCTAATGTTTCCTTACTGAACTCGCCATGTGGGAAGCCGCCGACGATTACTAGGGGTCTCTCATGCTTTGCAAGGATCAGCGCGGTCTCCTCGAAGGTTCTAGTTTTGCCCGGCCTATCGAATATAACCGTATATGTTGGCTTTAACTCGCTTACAAGCGCCAGCAAACTCTTTTCCTCAAGAGATAGTAGTGGTTTGCCCTTGGGCGGAACAACCCCATGCTCGAAGAGATCCTCGATTAACCCAATAAATCTATTGAGGTTCTTAGGCAGCCTAATTTCTGGGGAAACCGAAATAACATAATTATTGATTGTGTGAACATAAACTCTTAATAGGCCCTCCCTATTTAGTGGCGAGCCTAAGGCTTCTAGGAGGCTGAAGTGGACTATATCGGGCCTACCGCGCTTCATGCTGTTCTCTAGACTCTTCATGGCATGGTGATGAAGCGACCTATCAAGAACCATCAGCCTCGGATGCTTACCCCTACGCTTGGAGAGTCGCCTAATTAATGGATGGCTCCATAGATCTTTGGGTATTGTCTCAAGCGCGGACTCTGCCAGTACCAGAGTCAGCAATCGAACCAACCATCCCAATATACAATTGCACAGTAAGCACATAAAATCCCGCAAGAAAAATATTTAATCTATATGGTTAAGTCTAGAGCATCAACATAATGATGGGTTTGGTGGTGGATGATGATCTTTAAAGCAGTCCTCTTCGACCTAGGAGGCACTCTGATTAAAACCGCACCGCCACCGGAGATCATAAGGAGGATACTGACGAAGTATGGTGTGGAAAGATCTATTAAAGATATTGCGCTGGCACATGAGGGCGCTGAGAGAAGCATGAGTACAGAAGACTATAGGCTTGCATATTATGATTTCTGGATCAAATGGAATAGGAGGATTTTAGAGGCCCTAGAGATCCACGAGAACACAGATCTACTCGCTAGGGTTCTTGTAGATGAGTGGTGGGATAATGCTGGCCTAGAACCATATGATGATGCTGAAGAAGCCCTGTTAGGTCTGAGGGGTCTGGGCTTAAAAATCGGCATAGTGACAAATGCATTTATTAAGGATATTGGGGAGATTCTGGCGAGGGTAAGCCTGCCAAGAGTCTTCGATATACTTGTTGGCATAGACTCGGTTGGGAGAGCTAAGCCTGACCCGGAAGTTTTCCGGTATGCCATAAAATTGCTCCGTATCCAACCGAATGAGGCAGTTTTCATTGGGGATAGCCTAGAAAGGGACTATTTCGGAGCCCTAAATGCCGGCCTAAGAGCCATTTTAATAGATCGGGAGAATAGTGTTCGCGGCGATATCGTAAAAATATCGAATTTAAGGGAGATCCCAAAAATTTTGGATTTACAAAAATAAATTTGTGTTAGCTAGGCCGATATTTTACTGAAAATTTTCTTCTTCTCCTCATCCGTCAGCTCCACGTAACCTCTCTCCCTAGTTATCGTTGCCACATCGAAGGCGTCGCCAGTATAAACGTTCCTCTTTATAGCCGCGTTAATGGCCCTAACCGCCAGCACAACGCCCTCATCGAGACTCATTCCACTATGGTAGCCGCTCTCTAGAACACCGTAGGCAACAGGTGAGCCGGAGCCGGTTGCAATCATATCATCTTCTATCGCGCTTCCGAAGGG
>JAGTQA010000044.1 GCA_018396975.1 Candidatus Bathyarchaeota archaeon
AGGCCGCTGCTCTAACCGCTAAGCCACCGGGGCTTAGGATAATTTTATTTATTCGCTAAAATAAGTATTTTGGGCTTATATTGTTGGAGCTGACTCTTTCGCATGGCTTTTAAATTTTGATGGGGGATATAAAAGTATTTTTTGGTCTTTTGTATTCTATTTTGTGGTAAGTGGTTGAGTTGGTTGATGAGATTCAAGAGGGTAGCTATGTTCTCTTATATTTAGATGAGAGAAGGAGCTATATGGTTAGGGTTGAGAGGGGTAAGGTTCTTCATACGCATAAGGGCTTCATATCTCTTGACGATCTTATTGGTAGGGAGTTTGGCACGCGTATAAAGAGTAGTATGGGGGTTGATTTTGTAGCCTTTAAGCCTAGTATAAGAGACTATGTGTATAAGAGTGCTAGGGGGACGCAGATAATATATCCTAAGGACATGGCGCTTATAATATTATTTGGCAATATAGGGCCGGGAAGCCGGGTTGTTGAGGCTGGAACTGGAGTGGGTGCATTAACAACCGCCCTAGCAAGCTACGTGAGACCAACTGGACGAGTCTACAGCTATGAGGTTAGAGGGGAATTTCTTGAGATTGCACGTAAGAATCTGGAGAGGGCCGGCGTATTAGATTATGTGGAACTTAAAAATAAGGATATAACTCAGGGAATTGATGAGGTGAATGTTGATGCTGTGGTTTTAGATATGGCGACCCCGTGGCTTGTAGTGCCTCATGCCTATAGGGCATTGAGGGGGAGCGGCTCATTCATCTCATTTAGCCCCACAATAGATCAGGTTGTAAGGACCGTTGAGGATCTGAGGGCAAATAACTTCGCGGACATAGAAACTATTGAGTGTCTCATTAGGAGGATTAGGGCTGAGAGGGGTAAGACGAGGCCGGAGACTCTAATGACGGGACACACGGGTTACATGGTGTTTGCAAGAAAAACCATTGTCTCACCATGAATAAGAAATATCTTTTAATTGGGAGCTAAATAAGAAATGTCGGTCACGCGGAGGGTTAGGAGGGTTTGATGGAGACTCTTAGGAGGGTTTGGAGGAACCGATATTTCTGGGCAGTTATGGATGTTGCCCTAGCCTTAATACTATCACTGGCAATCCTCTTCTCCTTACGGCTAATATTGGGTGTAGAGCATCCGCTGCTTGTGGTCTCATCTGGAAGCATGATACCAACTCTCAATATTGGGGATATGATAGTGGTTCAGACCGCTGATCCGTCTCAGGTAAATATTGGGGATGTAGTTGTTTTTAGGAACCCTATCAATCCAAACGAGCCGCCCATAGTTCATAGAGTGATAAGCATAGATAGGAATGAGAATGGTAGAGTTACTAGGATCTCCACTGCGGGAGATAGAACTAGGATAGTGGACCGCTTTTCACCTTGGAATGCCTCGCTACTTATTGGCAGAGTCATCTTAAGGGTTCCATATTTCGGCAACCTCTATCTATTCCTACATCAATGGGGAGACTTTAATGGGGGCTTAATCATAATAATTATAGCGGCAATAGTAATTCTCATAGCCCTAACATTATTTACGGACAATAAAGATAGAGGGGAGAAGAGTGAGGGGGAGCGAAAGGTAGGTGTGCGCCTCGCCTATATAGCGGCAGTAAACATGCTAATCATAAGCTTCATGGTATTTAGCTTGTGGGGCTTCGTTATAATCTCGCGGGAGACGATAATTCTAGGAATGTATAGAGACCTTCAATTGAATAAGGAGAAGTTTGGAAATGCTAATTTAAGTTGGGGCTTTATGACCTATAGGATTGATTGTCGAATAGGCGATAGCGTGCTTATGGGAGTCCCAACATTCTCCTGGTTCCAGCTATCACTCCTCATCCTAATCACATTTAATGGACGCGAGGTATTCGATTTATTGATTCGCCCTCAACTGAAAAGATCATCCCTCCGCCCAAAAGAATCCATTTAGGATGATTCTGCGGAACCTTTGACCTTTATTGAAGGATTAAATATAAATATGCGCCTTTATAAAGGCATATACGTTTATGGCTGGAGAGAAAGGAGATGTCACACTCTCAACCTCAAGTTAAGGTTAAAATAGAGAATGTCGTCGCATCGGCAACATTAAATCAAAAAATCGACCTAAATGCTGTTGTAAAGGGTTATCCGGGCGTAGAATATCGGCCGGAGCAGTTTCCGGGGCTTGTTTTCAGGCTCAAAAGACCTAAAACAGCAACTTTAATCTTCAATTCTGGTAAGATGGTTTGTACTGGTGCGAAATCTGAGAAAGAAGCCCGAAGAGCAGTTATGAGAGTCATTAAGGAGCTTAAGAGAAGCGGGATAGTTATAGTTGGCAAGCCGGAATTAAAGATACAGAATATTGTTGCCTCAGCCAACCTAGGCGGAATGGTTGATCTGGAAAGGTCGGCGTACACGTTGGGTAAGACCATGTATGAGCCGGAGCAGTTTCCGGGGCTAATTTATCGGATGGATGATCCAAAGGTTGTTATACTTCTCTTTGCAAGCGGGAAGCTCGTCTGTACTGGTGCAAAGAAGGAGGAAGATGTTTACAGGGCTGTGGAGAATCTGCAGAAGAAATTGGAGAGGGAGAAGCTCATCTACTACGAGCGGTAGACTCTAAACTTAGAGGCCGGCTGGATTTGTCAGCAATCAAATGTTACCAGCATAATATGATTAGGGAGATACTTGAGGAGCCAGATGTTATTAGAAGAACCCTGACTGAAGAGCGGGAGAACATTAGGAGGATTGCTGAGGATCTTAAGGATTATGAGATATTCTATGTGACTGGGAGCGGAACGAGCTATCATGCTGGGTTAGCCAGCCAATATGCTCTCTCAAGCCTAACTGGCATCATCACCAGCACCCTACCAGCATCAGAATTCCACCGGTGGGTACCCCAAAATCTATCTAAGACTAAGAGGGCTCTTCTCATGGCTATATCCCAGTCTGGTGAGAGCACAGATATTGTTAGTGCTGCTAAGGCCGCTTTAAGGATGAGGATAGATGTACTCGCGATAACTAACACTCCCGGAAGTACTCTTGCCAATCTGGCTAACTATGTAATTTATCCCAGATCTGGTAGGGAGGAGGCTATTCCAGCAACAAAAACCTACATTGCTCAATTAGCAGCCATCTTCATGCTCACCCTTGAGATGGCGGAGCTTAAGATTCCGCAAGCGGATATTGAGGGGTTAAGGGAGGGGCTGTATAGAACACCTGAGATGATTGAGGAAATATTTGCTTCCTCTATTGAGACTATTCGGAGGGCGGCTGAAAAATATAGGGACAAAAATTTGATTTTTATCTTGGGGAGCGGGCCGAACTATGCCACAGCCTTAGAGGGAGCATTAAAGCTTAAGGAGACATGTATGATCTTCTCTGAGGGCTTTGCCACTCGAGAATTCCTTCATGGTCCCATAAGGCTCATTGATGAAAGAACTTTGATGATTATTATCTGCGCATCGGACGAAGCTGGCGATTACATTGGTCTGTTAAGCGGCTTTAAGGGTTTTGGAGCAAATGTAATATCTGTTTTAGAGAGAGAAGAGGCATCTAAGCCCCTAGCTGATATTTCCGATTGCACCTTTTATGTTCCTCCGGGTTTACCTAAGGTTTTTTCCCCAATGGTTTTTGTCGTCCCAATTCAGATATTCACGTATTATATGTCTGTTTTTAGGGGTTTAAATCCAGATAGACCTGAGAAGCTCATGAAGGTGGTGAGGTGAGATGAGAGTGAAGGCGGTAATATTTGATATTGAGGATACACTATATGATTCCTCCCTCCAGATGAGGATGGCTAGATTAAACGCTGTAAGGGCTATGATTGAAGCCGGACTTCCAGTTGACCTAGAAGCCGGATACAGGAAGCTGGAGGAGGTAGTGAGGATTTATGGCCCGAATTATAATAGGCACTTTGATAGGCTGCTTGAGCATCTGGGGTTGAGGTGGAATCCTAGGGTTATAGCCGCTGGTGTAGTTGCGTATCGTGAGACCAGCCAAGCTTACCTTAAGCCATTCCCAGATACAATTCCAACATTGATTAAGCTTCGTGATCAAAAGTATAAGTTGAGTGTTATTTCAGATGGGATGGCCGTTAAAGAGTGGCAAAAACTTATACAGTTGGGTGTGCATCACATATTTCACTCTGTGGTGATATCTGAGGAGTATGGCTCCACAGAATTAAGTAGTGAGATATTTCTGATCGGCCTTAGGGAATTGAATGTTAGAGCCGAAGAGGCTCTTTATGTAAGCAGTCGACCTAATAAGGCTATAATACATGCGAATAGGGCTGGTTTAACGAGCGTTAGACTTAGGAGGGGAGATCACGGCGCTGAAGAGCCGGAGACGAGCGAGGCTAAGGCAGCATATGAGATAGAGAGGCTATCTGAACTACTTGATTTATTGAAGGTTATAGAGGGGCTTTAATAGAAGCATGGGATAAACTCTCTCACCCTAAATTTAACGCCGAGATTCGCTGCCAAATCATGAACCTTTAATATGTCAATTTCCGGTATTCTTACAGCGGTCACCTCAACATCTAGAGATTCGTTCTTCGCCCTTTTAATGAATTCTAAAATGCTCTTGTATGCATCCTTGAAATCCGGCCTACAGACCTTATTATATGTTTCCTCATCATGTCCATTTAAGCTGACGCTTACAGCATCAACACCCGCATCCTTCAATTCTCTCACAACGTCCCTTCCCGGATTAAGTAGGAGACCATGTCCATTAGTGTCCAGCCTAATTCTTATTCCAGGATAATGCCTCTTAATCCACCTTGCAACCTCCAGAATGCAGTCGAGTCTCACGGTCGGCTCGCCAAAGCCGCAGAAGACAACTTCAACCCACCTCCTCCTAGAAATATGTTTCTTCAGATCCTCGATTACCCGCTTTGGGTCAGGCTCTTCCCTAAGTTTAAGGTTGAATCCAGCTATACCGTTCCAGTAGTGTCTGAAGCAGAAGTAGCATCTGTTGGAGCATCGGTTAGTTATATTTAAGTAGAGTGAGTCCCCAAGCCAATATACGATATTACTATAGTTGGAATTGACCAAGACCCTACCTCGTTACGTAATCGACTGAGAATATCTCTAGAGAATATGAGGGCCGCATGCTAGATTTAAATTTACTCAAACCTTAGGATTAAGAGGGCCGTTATTATCTGACACCCAAAGCACGCATAAAAAATTGCTTCAAAACCAAAATTGCTAACCATTATTGCGGCGACTATCGCGGCCACCGACCCAGTGAAATCATATGCAGACTCGAAAATTCCGAGCAATAAGCCCTTTCTCTCCCCATTATTTACGTCCATGATTAGCGCTAGGCGCGATGGATTCTGGAGAGCATAGGATAAGCCGAATAAGAACTCTATTATGTATAGTTGCGTGAGATTAAATGCAAAGATGTATGCGAGTGAACATAGGGCTCCTAGCGCGATGCCGATGAAGAATACTTTCTTCGCCCCATAGATATCAATTAATTTACCGGCTAATACCTTAAAGAGCGCTGAGACTATGCCGAAGACTGTTAGAAGCATTCCTATATCCACTATTGAGGCGGAGAAGCGATTAAGAACAAATATTGGATAAATTGGGCCAAGCAGACCCACCCCTAGGGAACTTAGAGAACTCATCGTGATTATCAGCGAGACTCTCGCCCGCATAGATTCTACCCCCTAGGGGTGGAGCGGGGTCATAGCCGTTCATTAAGCGCATGCCAATAAACGCTTCTGACATTTACGGGTCTGCCTACCTCCAATAAAATATATAGTCTAGGGGGTTAAAATAAACCTTACGGGCTATAATGCCGTGTCTAGCGCCGGGTGCCTCTGAAGTGCTCCCAGCCCCTTCTCTCTATCACCCTAAGCTCCCCATTAGCTTTTAACCTGACTTTCCCCTCCTCAGTAACCTTTCCTATCTCTATCAGCTCCGCTCCAATCTCCCTAAGCGCATCCCTAGCTTTATCCCAGAGCTCAGGCTTAACCGTAACGACCAGCTCATATTCTTCGCCGCCATATAGGCTTAGGTCAAGAGGATCTAAATTATACTCTCTGGCGAACTCTTCAGCCTCCGGTGCCACCGGAACCCTCTCTATTAGGAAGCCGACTTTGCTTGCCTCTGAGAGCTCATGGAGACTCCACGCTAGGCCGTCGCTGGAGTCTATTGAGGATGTTAATGCACCTAGATCCGCCAGGGCCAAGCCTTCCCTGAGCCTGGCTTTCGGCGTGAGAACGGATTCTATGAGGGGCTTTCTTAAATGCTCTGGTGGGGATAGGCCCTCAAGTAGAATCTTCAGTCCCGAAGATGTTTTTCCGAAGTGTCCGGTTACCGCCAGTATATCGCCGGGTCTAGCCCCGCTGCGCCTAACGATCCTTCTCATATCGCCTAGGCCTATGAGTGCGCAGTCTATGATTAGATCTGATGATTCATTTGTATCGCCACCTATAATGTAGATACCATACTCCCTAGCGCCCTCACCTATACCTAAGCCTATCTCCCTAACATCCTCCTCCCTAAAATCTCCCGGTAGGCCTAGGGAGACTAGGGCTGCTAAAGGCTTTACACCCTTAGCTGCGAAATCGCTCACGCCCATAACTATAGCTTTTCTGGCCGCCTGCCTTAGGCTCATTCCCGGAGGCACATCCGTCTTGCCAACCAACATATCTACCTTAACGACGGCCACCATATCTCCGCCTATTGGGACCGCAGACACATCGTCCCAGAAGGGGATCGGCATATCTGGCATGGAGTCTAAGAGTCCCAGAATAATCTCTATCACTTTCCTTTCGCCCAAATCCCTAATTGTTCTCATGATCCCACGCCTTAAGAGAACCGTTTCCCCCGAGGTATGGGGACCTATGATAAGAAGGCCTTATAGGTTTTGACAGATTCGGATAGAACCATTCCCTGAAGGTCGGCCTCCGGTCTAACCACATTATAAACCCTTAAATTTGGGCTGCTTTTTATGGCCTTAACTTTATCAGGGTATTTCCCACCGGGCAATAAAAATATAACTATTTTGTGCCCTAGGTCCGCCATTCTCTCAAGGAAGGGTATTGCCTCATCAATATTCTGCCACCCACCATCAGTAATTATTGTAATAAAGCAGTTCTCAGGCTTATCAAAGACCAATCTCCCAACCTCATTGATTGGGAAGATCGTATATTCGTTAAAGGCCATTGAAAGCACCAGCTCTTTCAGCTCCTCTGGGGATGACCAGTCTGCTGAGACGTATTTGGTCGAGAATGTTATCGCTGATGTTTGCCCACCAGATCTGCGGGCGCTTAGATAGGCTATGAAGGCCGCTATCGCCGCATCATCATGTATCTGTAACATGCTGAGGCTTGCGTCTAAAATTATTATCGCTGATGGGACGAATCCGATGATCAGCGACTGCCCGTGATATGTTGGCTCCTCAACCCATCTTAGCGTGGTAACCTCCGGTATTAGTGGGCCCTCATCTAGGCTGACGTCTATGTCTAAATCTTCAATTTCATCCTCAATATACCAGTCATCCGGATATTTCACAACCGCCCAAACCGGCCTCCTAATCGGGTTCTCGGATAGGTAGCGCATGAGAATCCTCTCAGCCCTAGACTTATACCAATATCTCTTCCAGAAGGCCTCGTTAAATATGTCTGAGGGAATCTTCTCGTATGGTTTTGATAGCGAACTCGGTAGCCGGGGCTCCTCGCCAAAATCACCCCCGAAAAACTCCAACCTCCTAACATTATCACCCACCCTGCCACCTTGCTTCTTCTCACTCTCCCGCTTCCCAGCTGCCGCCTCCTTTTTATCGCTTTCAGCCCTAACCTTCGTTTTATGGGAGCTTAATTTTCCTTCCATCATCTTCTTGACTTTTTCCTTCTCCTCAGGCGGTAGGCGGGGCTCAATCCACTGCCTAAAGAATTCTCTCGCATCAGAGGGGGTTGAGACGCTGCCGAATATCTCCTCAAATGACTTAAGGGAGCCGGGTAGAAGGTCTTCTCTCAGCATGAGAGGGTTTCTTATTAGATGCTCTCTCATTCTCCTTGGGAAGAAGAGGCTTGGGCGAATGGTTTTTAATTTTGTTAGAGTTATCGCCAGCATCTGAACCTTTGAGTGCCACGGCTTATCGAGCAGTATAATCGCCAGCATCTCCTTAGTCACGTTTTCAATAGCCTTACTCGACGGTTTAGAGATCGGGTTTATGTGAAGATACACCTCATAGAGGAGATAATCAAGAATTGACGTGTAGTAGTTTCTCAGAACCTTCATGAAGTAGGGGAGCTCACCGAACTTCCTAGGAAGATAATTTATGTTTACCTGTAAATCTGCGAATAGGTGGGTTGCTAAATAGGCTAGATCCCAATTTCCAGTTACACTATAGGCTGCCTTCTCTAGGCTATAGGCCGTTTTAAGATCGTATGGACAGTAGTGTGCATGTGCAAGCTCATGCCTAAAATACCATAGCAAATATTTATGGGGATCACATCCCCTAGGAACAATATCCGGCCTAACATAAACCTCGCCATTAACAGCGTAGATAGCCGCTGGACCTCTAGGCCCACCATCCGATTTACCCCCAACCCTTAGCTTGACCGGTGGGCAATGGAGCTCCAACCATGCCTGATTAAAGATTTTAGCAATATCCTCAACCCCAATTTTAAGGCTCACATTTTCAGCCTCCACTGGTTATAGCCGTAGAGGCGCCAACCCATCTGGGACGCTATGTCCTCCCCGCGCTTTAGCAACCCCTCGCTTATCCAGCGCTCCTCCATCCTGATCAGCTCCTCGGCAAAGACTACGTCCTCAACAGCGGCTTCCCTCGCAAGCCTGTAGAGCGATAGATTAAAGCCCTTCATTAACTCATTAAGTATGGTCCACTGCCTCCTTAACCGCCTATCCTCCATCTTCACCCTTTCCCTCTCAAGCAAATCCTGTATGTCGCCTAGAATATTCCTTGTCCTGATAAGGTTCAGCCTATGCGGGAAGACCCATAGGGCCATGCTGAATAGATCCTCGATGCTGCATTTGCCATAGAGCCACTTAGCCGCCTTAGCTAGGTGGGTCAGCGCGACAGTCGCCCTCTCGCTTACTGGCTCCTTTATCATCCCGCAGATATCGCGTATGAAGTGGCAGCCCTCGCAGAGCACTGGAGGCTTAACCTCTGAAATCTCCTTCTCACGTATACAGGATTGAAAATCCCTAACTAGTAGGTTGATGCAGCCAATAAGATCCGGTTCAAGTTCGATATCGGCCACCTCAGCCCTAATCTCCTGTAGATCCTCGAAGGAGAGCACCTGCGGCATAGACTCAACAAGGTTCCAATCGTGCTTCTCTAGAAGGTCCTGAAGCTGAAACTTCTCGCTGAAGGTTAGTGTCCTAAGGTATACGCATATGTCAAATCTATCATAGAATGGGGGCGGATGGGTGAATGAAGTTGGGTCAGAGGGATTCTCATTAGCTATTAGAATGTAATCTTCAACCTTAGACCTCTGCCCATATGCCCACACCTCACCGAACTGCATTAGATGGTGTATGTTGGCTGTGGTGTAGGGGTTAAGTCGATTCAGCTCATCAATCCCCTTCCCACGACTCTTAACGAAAGCTGCCCAGAGCACCCGTTCAACGCCTTCTTTCTCAAGTGATGGGATATGAAGCCTACCGACAACCTCACCCCTCTTAACCTCAGAGGCTCCTGAGACCACAACAAAGTCTTCACCCGCCATGCCCTTAAGCAATAGGAGCATGAGCGTTGATTTCCCAACACCTCTAGGAGCGCGTATAAGTGTTGTTGAGCGGGGATGCAGCTGGTTCAATAT
>JAGTQA010000032.1 GCA_018396975.1 Candidatus Bathyarchaeota archaeon
GTAGGCGTCTGCAGATATGGTCATGCCGACGGTTGCCAGCATCCCAACAGCCGATATTGCAATACCATAGAATGGGTCTATGCCGAATGCGCTTGAGAGGTGCCATGCCGCCAATGTTGCGATGCATATACCTATCACTGGAGGAACTATACTAATTATTCCATATGAGAAGCCTGTCAGTATATTTATTGCCGCCCCGGTCGTCGAAGCTTGAGCAACCTTCTTAGCCGGCATCCTATCTATCGATGTGAAGTAGTCTGATGTGAGCCCTATAACGACTCCCGCGATCAGTCCGGCGGCTGTTGGCAGAAATATTCCAAGCCACCTATTCCCCTCAAGCCCAGACATGCATGTTGTGAGTAGGAGTAGGATTGCGAATATAGCCCATGTTGAGAATGAGCCCCTATTAAGCGCCGCCCCCGGATTTCCCTTAATGCTCATCTTAACGACTATGGCGCCTAGTATTGATGCGAATAATCCCATGGCAGATATTGTCAGAGGGAGCATCGTCAACACTTCCACACCCTTCTCCGCACCAATTATCATCGCGGCCACTATACTCGCAATATAAGAGTCTATTAGGTCCGCGCCCATACCTGCAACATCGCCAACATTATCGCCGACATTATCCGCTATAACAGCTGGGTTGCGTGGGTCATCCTCTGGTATCCCAAGCTCAACCTTGCCGACTAGATCCGCGCTTATATCAGCGGTCTTAGTGTATATTCCTCCGCCGGCCTTGGCGAATAGGGCCAGCGCGCTGGCTCCAAAGCTGAAGCCCAAGACTATATTTGCTGCATCTTGATCGCTGAAGCCTAGCATAAACTTGTAGATGTAGAAGAGGATGCTTATGCCCAGTAGGGCCATACCCACTATTGATAGGCCCATAACCGCTCCGCCGTAAAATGCGACTGGAAAAGCCCTCTTAAGCCCCTGCCTCGCCGCATTAGCCGTCCTAACATTCGCCTCAACAGCGGCCAGCATTCCAATGTAGGCCGCGGCTGTTGTGCATATTGAGCCGAGAATATATGCTAGAGCCATACTTGCCCCGAAGAATATGTTTCCGCGATGATATAGCGTGTATAGTACTCCGATAATGAGCGCCATGATGAGGACGAAGACCGCCAACGTCATGTTCTGTCTCCTTAGATAGGCCTTCGCACCATCCTTTATGGCGCCAGCTATCTCCCTCATCCTCTCCGTTCCACTATCCTGCCTTATGACGTACTGATATAGGTAGCCGGCAAGCCCAACGGATATTAAGCCGGCCACGGGCGTCAGGTAAAACCATTCCAGCAATATCTTTCCTCCATTAGGTGCATGCGTCACCAACAATTCTCCTCTAGAAATAACCAAACCTATAAATTTAATGCAGATTATCCTCAAAGAAAATCTTATTTTGAGCGTCTAATATTTATGAGTTAGTGAGTTTGTGTTCCTAGGTGAGGTCAAACGAGGGTCGGCGCTGGCTTAATTGGCTGCGGCGCGATAGGCACCGTTATAGCCGAGGCTATTGACGACGGTAGGGCCGGCGAAATAGACTTAATAATTATATACGATGTTATTTTGGAGAGAGCTAGGAATCTTGCCTCAAAATTAAGCCGTAAGCCTATTGTGGCTAGGGATGTATATGAGATTCTTAAGAGGGATGATGTCCAAATAGTTATCGAGGCAGCCTCACAGGAAGCCGTCAGACAGTACGCTGTGAAAGTATTGTCCAGCAATAAGGATCTGATGGTTATGAGCGCAGGTGCACTTCTAGATGAGACTTTAATGGCTAGGATAATGGAGGCAGCTAGGGGCAGCGGTAGGAGAGTTTATGTTCCCTCAGGGGCCATAGTCGGCTTGGATAATGTGAAGTCAGCGGCCATAGGCCGTGTGGAGGAGGTAATCCTAACAACTAGGAAGCCACCAATAAGCTTTAAGGGCGCACCATACGTTGAGGGGGCGAAGATAGACCTCTCATCGCTAAAGGAGCCTCTCATCCTATTTGATGGACCGGCTAGGGAGGCCGTTAAACTATTCCCACAGAACGTTAATGTTGCGGCAACACTCAGCTTGGCTGGTATAGGACCTGACAGAACAAGGGTTAGGGTCATAGTTGACCCCGGAGTGAGGGACATAATCCATGAGATTTATGTGAGGGGCGAGTTCGGTGAGATACAGACGAGAACCGTTAATAGGCCTTTCCCAGACAATCCTAGGACGAGCTACATCGCCGCTCTATCCGCAATAGCGACTCTGAGGAGGATAAGCGAGAACATAATTGTTGGAACCTAACCCTTTAAGCTCAAAAATCCTCCGTCATCAGGTTGAGTATTGCAAGCGTTGCATAGAGGGCCTCCTCAGTCCTCACCGTCTCAGTAGCCTGCCTAGGCACAGTATTAACTATGAAGTCGGCTACATCATCCAATCTTAAACCCTCCTGCTCAACTATCTCCTGTAGACCCTGTGTTGGGGAGCCGAATGCTACAAGAATCCTTCTGGAAGCCTTCCACCTCTCTAGGATCTTATCCTTAACCTTCATAAATGGTTCGCCGCGCCTAGATGTTGCTATAACCATATCAAATGAACCCTCCCCAATCATTTTCCCAATAGGGCTCTTAGAAGCCCTAACCCTATACCCCCAATATATGGGAATCTCCCCTGGACTGGCTAATGCGGCTATAGGCTTATCGCCCACCTCAACTATTTTAACCGTTATGCGTGTCCCCTCGGGGATGCGCGCCCCCAAAACTTGGACTGGCTCCTCAACACCCACATCAACTAGGATGCCCTGCCTATTCCTTGAGACTACTACGCCATCCCTAAACTCGCCAACCTTCAGATCCCGCTTCCTGCTCTGGAGTGGATGGTGGGGTGTCCTTAGTGGTGGGAGTATGCCAGCATAGCGTAGCTCTGGCATTATCCCAAATAATCTCTTCCTGAGGTACTGGGGCGTCTCCATATAAGAGAGTATTGTCACTACAAAATTTATGTCACGGCTCTGGTCGGCTCCAAGAATATCCGGGTAAATAATAGCCTCATCGACGCGGAATATTGCTAGAGCCCGACCTATCAAGCCAACCTTAAACGTCTTCTCCCTTAGGTGAGGTGTGTCGGAGACTATTGATGCTGGTATTGCCACAGAGAGTATCTGACCGCGCTTTAAGGGCTGAGATTGTATGGATGCCCCGCCCAAAATCTATCTCCAACATGAAATTAGGCAATTTACCCCTTAATATATTCCTCGAAGAGCCTCTCAGCCTCGCTCAGCGGGAGAATCTTAATTGGATGCTTAAACGCATAGGCGGATATCGGAAGAATATGCCCAGCATCACCCCTCTCCAAAGCTATCTTCACGGCGCGTATAACATCCAGTAGTATTGGAACGGCATTAGGGGAGTCAAGTGTGTTCAGCCTCATCTCGATCTCGAATCGTGCTCCACCAAAATATGTCCCGGAGACCCATATGTAGCTATCACGCCTATTTCCCAGAAACTCGACAAAGTCCGTTGAGCCGGCGACAACTTGGGCTTTATAGGGTAGGGCGGATTCAACAGCCCTCGTCTTAATGATGCGCTTAGGTCCCCAGACCCGCTCTATATCGGCCGATTCTGTTCCGCCTCCAACATCAAGCTGATATGTCTCAGAGATCAGAACCCCCCTTCTGCTAAGAGAGTCAAGGAGCACCTTATGCACAAATGTTGCCCCAACCTGATCCATTAGGTCGTCTCCAACGATTGGCAGACCTGCCTCACGGAATCTCCTATCCCATGAGGCATCGCTTGCTATAATGGTTGGCGTTGCATTAATAAGGGCGCATCCGGCCTTAAGGACTTCCTCAGCATACCAAAGTGAGGCCTTCTGAGCCCCTCCCGGGAGCAGATTTATAACCATCTCAGCCCCGCTCTCCCTTAGCTTTTCAGCCACATCAACCTCGCTCGACTCATCTACACTAACTATTCTCCTCGCATATTCATTTAGCCCATCCATAACCGGCCCCTTCAAAACGCTTACGCCCAGTCTTGGGACCTCAGCGAATTTGGGGGCATTATTTGGCGGCGCGAATATTGCCTCTGATAGATCCCTCCCAACCTTCCCTCTCACCACATCGAATGCACAGACAAACTCTATATCTTCCGGCCTGAAGCCGCCTAAAACCGGATACTTCAGTCCAGCATATGCCTCCATATTCCTACAGTAATACACTCCCTGAACAAGTGCTGAGGCGCAGTTCCCAATACCGATTAAGCCAACCTTAATTTTAGCCAACCCAACCACCGAATTAATTAGACAAATAAGTTAATTTTCCGGTAGGATATATATGCTTAATTAGAGTTGGGTTCGTGACCTATCATGCATGCATCACAAATAAGCTTTAGTAGGGCTCTGGTTACGGGCGGCGCTGGCTTCATAGGAAGCCACTTGGTCGATGCCCTGATGGAGAGGGAAGTAGAGGTCACAGTCCTCGACAACCTGAGCGGTGGTAGACTCAGCAATATATCGGCTTGGCTTAAAAATCCAAGGTTCAGATTCCTCATGGGCGATATGCTCAATCAACATGATATAAAAAGGGCCCTAGAGGGCTGCGAGATAGTCTTCCATTTAGCGGCGAACCCGGATGTTAGAGTTGGAGCCTTAAATACTAGGATCGATTATGAGCAGAATATCTTAGCAACATATAATCTCTTAGAGGTGATGAGGGAAATCGGTGAGTGCAGAAGAATAGTGTTCACGTCAACATCAACCGTTTATGGGGAAGCTGAGAAGATACCGACGCCCGAAGACTACGGTCCATTAAAGCCCATATCCCTTTATGGCGCATCAAAGCTTGCATGTGAAGCACTCATATCGGGATACTCCCATTTATTCGGGTTTAAAAGCGTCATATGTCGGCTGGCAAATATAGTCGGCTCAAGGAGTGGGCATGGGGTCATATATGACTTCATAAACAAGCTTATGGAGAACCCTAATAGACTTGAGATTCTAGGCGATGGAAGGCAGAGAAAATCCTACTTATATGTTAGGGACTGCGTAGAGGCCATGCTCACAGCAGCTGAGGGGGCTAAGGGACAGGTCGAAATATACAATATTGGATCAGAGGATACAGTTGATGTCACAAGCATAGCGAATATAATTATCGAAGAGATGGGGCTGAGGAACGTTGAGATATATTATACTGGCGGGGTTGAGGGGGGAAGAGGATGGAGGGGAGACGTGAAAGTAATGCTCCTGGATATAACAAGGATTAAGGGATTAGGCTGGAGACCAAAATTAAATAGTGCAGAGGCAGTGAGGCAGGCAGCAAGGGACATAATCGCGGAGAGAGGACGCCTACAGTAATTGAGTTGCAGAGGATAGAGAGGCTATTTGGGAAGATAGGAAGGTATCTTCCTGGAGGTAAAAGCCTAAAATCTTCACTTGTCAGCTATTTTCCTTATGTTCTTAAGCTCGCTTTCCTCAGGCTCCTTTATGGAGAGCCATGCATCCAATATCTCCTTGCCAACCTGCGGTGTTGTCAGCCTACCACTTATAGCCAGAACATTCGCGTCATTCCATAGCCTAGCGCCCCTAGCCGACTCAGCATCAAAGCATAGGGCTGCCCTAACGCCCCTAACCTTATTCGCCGCAATCGAGACGCCAGTTCCAGTATAACATATTACTATTCCAAAGTCCGCTCTCCCCTCAGCCACATCCGAAGCTACTGAGAAGGCTACGTCGGGCCAGGGCTCAACCCTGCTGGTCTCAAGTGCACCATAGACCTTAACCTCAAAACCCCTTCTCTTAAGCTCCTCGCAGAGAGTAACTGCCACCGGATATAGGTCATCTGAGCCTATTGAAACCCTCATCACCTTAACCCCCGGGTCTAAAATTGTATTATACTCTTATATATGGGAAGAGCTCTTTTAAAGAGTTTGGGGCCGAAACCCTTGGATTTAGCAATTGAAACCATTGATTTAACGAAAAGATATGGGTCACTGGTTGCCGTGAATAGGCTTAATCTAAGGGTTGGTAAGGGAACAATTCACGGATTCTTGGGGCCGAATGGGGCTGGAAAGACTACGACAATAAAAATTCTTGTCGGTCTTCTGAAGCCGGATGGTGGGCGCGCGATAGTTTTAGGCGAGGAGGTTCATGGCGACAACCCGAGGTCTAGGCTGAAGATAGGTTATATGCCGGAGCTACCGAAGTTTCCAAGACATCTTAAGGGCTGGGAGCTCCTCGACATTTATGGGCAGATGTACGGCATGCCGCTTCAGGAGCGGAGAACCCGCATAAAAAGGCTTATGGAACTTGTTGGGCTTAAGGGTAGGGAGAATGACCTAATAGGTGAGTATAGTAAGGGTATGCAACAGAGGCTCGGCATAGCACAGGCGCTATTAAGCGAGCCTGAACTGGTCATATTGGATGAGCCCAGCCTAGGCTTAGACCCGGTCGGCATGGTTGAGGTTAGGGAGATAATTAGGGAGATAGCGAGGGAGGGTGTTACAGTATTCTTATCATCACACCTTCTATCCGAGGTTGAGCAAGTATGCACCCACATAAGCATCATACATAGGGGCGTATGCCTAGCGGAGGGCCCCCTCAAAGATATCATTAGCAAGATTTCTGGCTCAGCTATACTAGAGGTTGAGGTGGCTGAGACACCGGATAAAATTGTGGAGGCTGTTAAAAGATTACCTTTCGTCTCAAATATTCATGTTGAGGGAAGCAGGGTTATAATTGAGACGAATGCTAATGGGGACGTTAGGCCCCAGATATCGAGGGCTATAATCGAGGCTGGAGGCACGATAATCTATATGAATTTGAGGATGAGGAGCCTTGAGGAGACATTTATGCGCCTTATAATGAAATCAAGGTGAAGGATTACATGAATTTTGAGGATAAATCTTGGAGTAGAGAGCCAAAGTTAATGAGGCAGCTATGGGCTGTCATAAAATATGAACTGCTCTGGAATATTCGAAAAAAGAAGTTTTTAGGTGTGCTGATAGTGGCGTTTGCGATTACAACGTTAAATCTTACTCTGCCAGTAATCCTTAGAAGAACATATGATATGCCCATTGAATCTAACCCAAACTATATTGTATCAAATAGTGGGATAGGTGGCTTAATGCTATTTTTATTCGCCCTAGTAACCGTGATGAATAGTATATCTGGAGAGTTTGAGAGTGGGACGATAGTTCCGCTATTAACGAAGCCGATCTCCAGAACACTTATCTTGATTGGTAAGATTGCTGCGGCTTTCATCACTATATTTGCCGCTTACCTGCTTCTATACACTTACATGATTGTTGGAGGAACCATCATATATGGGCCCCAGAATAACCTAGACCTCACACCCCTATGTATCCTAGGAGACTTGCTCAGCACGTTCGTTTGGGTATCGATTATATTAGCATTAGGCTCGCTCACAAAGAACACTATTCTGACGTCGGTTATTGCCATAATGGTTTTTCTTGCGATGAATATAGGTTCATCAATAATATCGGTCTTTACTGAGAGCGCATGGATGTTACATTATCTCCCGGGTAATGGAGCTGCTGGATATATTAAAGTGGAGGGTCAACCAACGGCATATGCGGGTAGCATCTCAACCGGAACCGACAATATAACAAAAATGATAATCCAATATTATCTCCATCCATCGGCAAACGTCACCTATGTTAAGGTGGAATTGAGGGGAGGGTCACCGCAAGGAGGCTTATCAAGTCTGCTTAAAGAATTATACTCTGAACCTTTATCATTAGTTCTCTTTAGGGCTATATCTGTGGCAGCAGCCTATATAATCGCTCTGATCACCCTAGCATGGTATATTTTTAAGCGGGCTCAAATACTTGAATAAATCGTAAAACCCATTTTTCATTCATATCTTAGGGCTACAACAGGCGGTATCTTTGAGGCTCTATATGCTGGTAATGCACCCCCAATCAAGCCCACCATTATTGTTAGTGAGAGGGTCTGCGCCATTAGGTCGGGGGTTATCTTTGGGCTTAACACGAAGGTTAATCCTATGCCTCCTATTGTTAGACCTCTAGAGGATAATATGTGCGCCCCGATTATACCGAGGGTTATGCCGATTGAGCCTCCAACTAGGCTCATCACTATAGATTCTAGGAGAATTAATAGGAGTATCTGGTTGCTGGTATAGCCTATAGCCTTCATCACACCTATTTCGCGGGTCCTCTCCATAACCGACGTTATCATGGTGGCGGCTACACCGGCAACTGCAACGGCGAAAGCCGATAGGGATGTCGAGAAGTTTATGAAGTTTATTGCGCCGGTAACGCTTGAGATTGCTTCGGCTATAGCGCTGAAGGCTATAACTTGCAGCCTATCCTCATACTTCGCCCTTAAACTTGAAACAATACCCTTAACGAATGATGGGTCCCGCGCAAGAACAAATATCCCAGACCAATCCTTCAAACCCAAAAGTTTTTTGCCAGCCTCTGGACTGAGGAAGATTGTTGAGTCCGGGTCGACTATTAAGGCTCCACCATACTCCTCAAGTATTGCGCTAACCTTAACGTTTATGTTCTTTTTGCCGACAATCTTTCCGCCCTCAATCTTAGGAACAATTACTGTTATGACATCATTTAGGATAAAATATTGTTCGCTGCCACCCCTATAGGCAACTTTCCTGCCAACTATACAATAGAGGGGTTCGGACGGTATTTCGCCCTCACCTATTTTTAGGCTTCCTATGGCCTCAAAGAGCAGGGCATAGTCTATTGCAAATATTGAAACCCTAACCTCCTCAGAACCCCTCTTAACAATTCCCTGCACCGAATAGAATGGCTCAGCCCTTGAAACCTCGCGTATAGACCTAATATAATTCAGTTCTTCATCACTCAGCTTATGATTTTCGGTTGGAAAGACTGCTATCGCATTCTGCCCGAGAGAAGTTATCCTCTCAACAATATAATCCGAGTAGCTCCTAACAACGGAGCTCATCATTACTAAGACGAGTGGGCCTATGGCAATACCAATAATTGTTAGGGTAGCCCTTATCTTCCTCTCGCTCAATGCCCTTAAAGCCAACCTGAAGAAGTCCATGAGGAGCGCAGAGAAGCCCATAGCAACCACACTAAACCCTATTCATGGAGCGCGCCCTCAAAGCCCTATAAATTAGGAATGCCGCAAAGGATAAAAATGCTATGACGGCTACAATGACAATCCACATCTCAAGTCCAATGCCTTCCTTCGGTGTCGGTGTAGTGGGCGTCTCAATTGGTTGCTCCACTATGCTGACCTGCATCTCCCTAACCATGAGCTCATCAAAAATATTATAGTATTCTATCCTTAATATGCCAGTCTCATCATGGCTTGGAACCTCAACCTTAAAGATGGCTTCATCACCCGGAGCAATATCACCAACGAGTGCCGAACCAATCGTCCCACCAACCTGGAATACAGCCCTAACCCTATAGGCTGTAGCCGAGCCATAGTTCACTATAACCCCTGAAACTGTTGAGGAGCCCCTTCTCGTTGCGCTGACATCCTTAACAAGAAGGTCTATGAAGGGCTCAACAACAACTGTTAGGGTATTATTAAAGCTCTTGAGTGAGCCGCTGGCATCCCTATAAACCATAGATATCATTAGTGGAGCCGGACCATAGGTTATAATGGTTGTGCCGCCAATCTGTGACATAAAGCCCATCGGATTATATGCTAAAGTGACTGGAACCCTAATGGTTTCGCCAGCACCAATCACGTCAATATATGTGACTGATGGAGAA
>JAGTQA010000014.1 GCA_018396975.1 Candidatus Bathyarchaeota archaeon
TCGATCGATACGCATATGGAGTCAAAATATTTGAGAAGTTTTTCAATGTTAGACGGATTTAGTAGGGATCCATTCGTCGTCGTTGAAAACCTAATTCCCCTCTCTCTTCCATACTCTAAAATCTCCCAAATATACTGGTTCATTAATGGCTCCCCTAAACCTTGCAGCTTGATGATTTTTAATGTGGGTATATTTTCCAGGATTATACGGAAATCCTGAATTGTTAAATCCTTGTTTAGTCTTGATTTGGGCAAGGTCTTCCTCGTACATGTAATACAGCTAAAATTGCATTTAGTCGTTGGCTCTAGCTGGATAGCCTTGGGGAGGGGCATCCTCTCTCTTCTTAAGATATCTCCTCTCGCAAGTTCTAGGGCGTCCCATAAAGAGCATTTTATATCGAAATATCTTAAGTGCTTAAGCCAATAGAAGATTTCCCTATAAAAATCTATTCTCACAGACAATTTTGCTCCATGGAAGATTAAAAGAGCCACTATTTAAGACTTTTTCTCTCTTAAATTGAGTATCTAATCGAGAGGACTAGAGGAAAATGTGGAAGTAAAAATAGCAACATTTTAATTTTGCAAAATGCCTTCTAATTAGGAAATGTTAAAATATAGATATGTGAGTTGCGAGTATGCGATACTGCCCTAGGTGTGGTTTGGGGGTTCGGGAGAAAGACGCAAGGTTCTGCCCAAATTGTGGGGCAACGCTACCCCAACCTAAGTTTTGGGAGAGAAGAATCGCTTGGACTGGCACGCTGCTTGAGAGGATAATAGTCTTCGGAGTTATCTTCGCTCTCTGCGTGCTCGCAACCACAGCTGGCGCCCTAACAAAGATAGACTTGCTAACAGCCCGGAATATAGTGGATAGAATGAATAAGATTGAAGAGGTTTTGAGAACCACAGATATAGGTGTTCAGCTAATCTTCGGCAATAACCTCATGTATGCGCTGGGAATGTTCGTTCCGGTAGCTGGGCCCTGGCTAGGATTCTATGTCCTATATAATACGGGAGTTATTATCTCAGCCTTCGGCATTATTTACAATACTAACCCCTTACTTGTCTTCTTAATGCTATTCCTCTATCCACATACTTGGATGGAGTATACGGCCTATGCTCTAGCGATTTCAGAGAGCTTCTGGCTTATTTACGCCGCGGTTAAGCATAGATTCAAAGACGAATTGATCATCATGCTCATGATGGTGGTTCTCTGCAATATACTTCTGCTGGCTGGCGCTGTAGTAGAAGTTGTGATGATAGAGATACTTTATTAGTGTCGAAACAAATAAAATCATAGCCTTCATATACTTTCCTTATGGAAGATTATAGTTCGGAAGGGTGTTTAGGATGAGCTATGAGATGTGGACTGAAAAGTATAGGCCTAAAACACTCGACGAAATAGTCGACCAGGAGGAGATAGTTAGCAGACTCAAGAGCTTTGTTAAGGCCAAGAATGTCCCCCACTGCATATTTGCCGGCCCACCCGGAACTGGAAAGACGACGGCAGCCCTCTGCTTAGCACATGATCTTTATGGCGAAAACTATCGGGAGTATATTATGGAGCTTAATGCTAGCGATGAGAGGGGCATAAATGTTGTTAGGGAGACTGTTAAGACGTTTGCTAGGACGAAGCCTATGGGCGAGGTAACGTTTAAGCTGCTCATATTGGATGAGGCAGATAATATGACCGATGATGCACAACAGGCTTTAAGGCGCACGATGGAGCGCTACACTGAGACGGCGCGCTTCATCTTAATAGCTAACTACAGCGGTAAAATAATTGAACCCATACAGTCTAGGTGTGCACCCTTCAGATTCACGTATCTCCCCCGAGAAGCCATAATTAAGAGAATCAAATATATTTGTGAGAGGGAGAATGTTGAGATTCTGGATGATGGTATAGAGGCTATTCTGGAGATTAGTGAGGGTGACCTTAGGAGGACCGTAAATATCCTTCAGACAGCCGCCTCAGTTGGTAAACCAATAGACGCTGAGGTTGTATATTCAGTTGTTGGCAGGGCTAATCCACATGATGTTAGGGAGATGATGCTCTCAGCCCTAAATGGCGACTTCATATCTGCGAGGAACAAGCTTAGGGAGCTCACGCAGAAGTATGGGCTCTCCGGAATCGACATAATAAAGCAGATTCACAGCGAAATATTTAGGCTGAATATTCCGGATAGGTGGAAGGTTAAGCTGGCCGATATAGCCGGCGAAATAGATTATAGGCTGATTCAGGGCGCAAGCGACGAGATACAGTTAAGCGCCCTACTCGCTAAGCTCGTTGAAGCCGGCTACGAGATAAAGAAGGGCCTATAGATCTAGAGAGTGATGTCTAGATGTCTGCCAGCATAGCATATATTCCCTGGACTCAGAAGTATAGGCCTAGGTCGCTATCGGAGGTTATAGGGAACGAGGAGGCGAAGCGTAAGATTCTTGAGTGGATTCGATCATGGGATAGGGGCATACCGGAGAAGAGGGCCCTGTTCATTTATGGCCCACCCGGCATCGGGAAGACCGTGACGGTTGAGGCCCTAGCAAACGATTTAAATATGGAGCTGATTGAGAGCGACGCCAGCAGCTATAGGACTGAGGAGGCTGTTAGGCGGCTGGCTGGTAGGGCCTCGCAGTTCGGCTCCATATTCGGTAGAAAGAAACTCATATTGTTTGATGAGCTGGATGGTATAACTGGCTCGGCCGATGCTGGGGGATTGAGGGAGATAACTGAGGTGATAAAGACAACTAGAGTTCCAATAATATTGATTGCGAACGACGCCTTTGAGCCTAGATTCGCATCGCTGAGGAACCTCTGCCTACTAATAGAATTTAAGAAGCCCTCAAAAGTTGAGGTTGCGAGGCATCTGGCGAAGATATGCGCTAGGGAGGGGATAGACGCGGAGGAAGCGGCCCTAAAATTTATAGCTGAGAGGAGTGGGGGTGACGTTAGGTCAGCCATAAATGACCTACAGGCCCTGGCTCAGGGCAAGAGCAAATTAACCTACGAGGATGTTTCTTGGCTGGCGTCTAGGGATCGGAAGGAGGAGATATTTAATGTCTTAAGGATGATCCTTTATGCTAGGGATGCATCCGCCGCCAAGGCAGCCATAAACATGGCCGATGTAGACCTAGACATGCTCCTCGAGTGGATATATGAGAATATCCCATACCACATTAAGAATCCTCATGAGCTGGCGGCGGCGATGGATGCCCTATCAAAGGCGGATATATACCGTGGGAGGATTAAGGAGACTCAGGACTGGTCCTTAATCCGATATGTTATAGACTTGATGACCGCCGGGGTTGCATCCTCATGGAGTAGGAAGAGCAGTGGGTGGGTGCCATTCAAGTTCCCGGAGCGCATAAAGATGGCCTCAACCTCTAAGGAGGAGAGGGACTTACTCTCAGAGATTGGCAGAAGGATTGGGAGGAAGTGCCATTTATCGTCCTCACGTGCGATAAAGGAGGTTCTACCATATCTGCGCATAATATTCCAGAATAATCCGAAGATGGGGAAGGGCATAGCTAGGTGGCTGGATCTCAACGATGAGATGATAGCCTACATATCTGGTAAGGAGTAGGGGTAGGTAAAGTATCCTCCTTAGGGTCTTTCATAAGCCCTATAAAGTCTCCTCTCATAAACGCTCTTGCCCCCACGCCTCCCAGCACCCTTAGAGCGCTCAATATTCTTTAGTCGAGCCTGTAAAAGCGCAATCTTAGTCTTAGAGGGTTTTCTAGATCTCTTCAGGGCCAGCTTAGCCTTTGTTGCTAGGGCCCTGAGATTCACACTGGACTTTGTATTCCGGCTCCTGCGCCTTCTAGCACCCTCACTCTCCCCTATTTTAGTTTTCTCCTCCCTAATGAATGTGACAGTTTTAGCTTCCAAGTTTACCTCCTTCACCCTCCATCCAACTGTTAGCCAAGCCTCAGATTGTGGGTGGCCCCAAACATTATTCCACCAGCCCCTATTCTCATATGCTGATTTGGGCAGCCTATCGCCGATTACATCCTCAATCTCGGCGAATGATAATGTTGCTTCATCCCGCAGCCTAAATCTTTTGGCGAGTAAAATGCTTAAATTGGCGTATTTGCTCCTCCCGCGGCTCTGTGGGAGCAGACTCTTTACGGCGCACTCCAAACAAATAATCTCACCGTTATCCTTCTGGATTATGCAGTTTCCGCAGCATCTCCTCTTACAGTATTGGCATGTATAGAGGATACTGCTGGGATAGGTCTCCTCACAGATGGTGCATGTGTTCCCAATAGGGAATATTCTTCTCAAAATGCACCTACTTCCTAAGAGAGTTCTAGCCGAAAATTATTAAAGTTTTTCGGAGACTAAAGATTATTTTGCTGGAGGATGAACATGTGAGGAGCACACCCATAGGTATAGCCATAATTAATGATGAGAGGGAGCATGTTTGGAGGGCTAATAGGGAGGAGTGCATGGAGGTTGCCTATAAGTGGGCTGAGATCATTAGGAGAGGTGCTAAGAACGTTGATGGAACATCACCCGAGGTAGTTGTGGGCTCTGATACAATAACATCTGTTAGGGTTGCTCAGAGGATTGGTGAGGAGCTTGCTAGGGCAAACTGCAAGCAGATAATATTGTGCTTTTACGTCTGGGACTTCCCCTATCTCGTTTGGCCATTCATAAACAGCGTTGGTAGGGATAAGCCCATCCTATGCCTATCAAATAATAGCGGAAAATATCCCGGAAATGTTGGGCTACTCGCCACGGACGGAGCCCTAAGGCAGGTTGGAATAAGAACCCACCGAATAATTGGGGACATGAATGACCCTGAGGTTCAGGCTAAGGTTATAGATTGGGTTAGGGCCGCCCAAGCATATACAACAATCCAGAATGAGGTTTACGGCATGTATGGTGGGCACTCGATGGGCATGGAGACGGGCTATTTCCATCTAGTCCCAATAATAAAGACTTTTGGCGTAACGGTCTGTCAAATAGACCAGCTCCTCCTAGTTGAGAGGATGAAGGAGGTTGATGAGCGGGAGGTTGATAAAGCGATGAAGTGGTTTACCGAGATGCTTGGTGATAGAATAAGGTATGATGGGAAGATGCTTACGCCTGAAACCCTAAAGAGGCAGATACGCCTATACTTAGCCATGAGAGCGGTTAATGAGGAGATGGGTTTCGACTTCTGTGGAATAAAGGGGCAGAGGGAGCTATCGGAGCATGTCTGCATAACGGATGTTGCCGAGATGCTCATGAACGACCCATACGACTGGAATGGGCCTAAGGAGCCAACCGTCTGCGCGACGGAAGCCGACTCCCTAGCGGCCGTAACAATGCAGCTGCTTAAATACGTTAGCGGCGGCCTACCCGTCCTGTTCATGGATGTCCGCCTATACCACCCGGATAAAGACTTATGGGACTTCTGCAACTCGGGAAACCATGCGAGCTGGTATGCCTCCAGAAGCATGGATCCGAGGGAAAACCTCAAGAAGGTGACATTCCACCCGGCCCTAGAATACTACTTTAAGGCTGGGGGCGCATCTGTTGAGTTCGATGCTGCACCCGGTCCCATAACATTCGCCCGCCTAGGCCTCTGGGACGACAAGCTATATATGGTTATTGTGCTCGGTGAGGCTGTTGAGCTGCCGCCGGAGGAGCGTAAGGCAATAAATGAGCAGACGAACCCAACATGGCCTCATGTGCACGCTAGGCTACACTGTAGTTTCGATGAGTTCATTGAGGTCTTCCCATGCAATCATATACTTGGTGTTGCCGGGAACCATGTTAGGGCACTGAAATATTTATGTGAGATAGCTGGCATAGAGCCCATAATACTCGGTCCAGAAGCGCAGAAATATGCTGAGCCAATATGGAAGCGCATTTCTTAGGAGTTGAAAGCCTAGCGCCACATCACATTTTCCTCTAATATTTTCTCGATTTCCTTCGCGAAGTCGGTTTTTAGGAGCGCATCTACATCCCCGAGGGCATTCTCAACCCTCCCATCGAAGTGTATTTCGCCTAGGAACCTCTCGCCTAGGGCCTCAACCTCACGCCTGATGTGGGCTGAATCTTCCATCTTCATATTCTCTATGACGCCAATTATCTCCGCTCCCAGATCCCTAAGTAATGTTAGGAGCTTCCTCACGGTCTCAAAAGCCATCCTTGATGGTGATGTTATAATTAGGAATCTGGCCCCCCTAATATACTTCAGCACATCGAGCATTAGGTCGCCTATGCCGGGCGGCATATCAATTATTAGCATGTCTAGGCTGCCCCATCGGGTCACCGCCAGCATCTCTATGAAGGCATTGGATATCTCCGGTCCCCTAAGTGGGGATGTTCTGTCGCCGAGGTAAAATATGAGCGACATATATTTTATGCCATGAACCTCTGGCGGAACCACACCCTTATCCTCGCTCGGCTGAAGGCCTCTAACTCCTAGGGTAACATGAGTTGTTGGGCTCGTGAAGTCTAGGTCTAAGAGGCCGACTCTGAATCCCTTACGTGCTAGGATCAGCGCCAGCGTGGAAGCTATTAGGCTCTTTCCAACCCCACCCTTACCGCTCGAAACAACTATTATCTGCCCTATACTCTTAAGCCTCTCCCCTATAATAGTGAGTCTTGGATCGAGCATAGGCCTATTTTACGCCCCTAACACTCGATATCCAAACGCCCCTACCGCTGGATATATCAAAGTCTGGGCTCCCACACCTTGGACATCTAAAGTATGCGTGTGCAACCTCCGGAATAAAATGTATCGACTCCTTAACATCTTCGGATACCTTAGCCTCCCTAAAGAGCCATTTATTCCCACATACCCTACACTTAAACCTCGCCCTAACAGTCCTCATAGTGAACTTGGCATTGGAGAGCTTCCCGGACTTCAGTTGGGAGAGGGCGAAGCCAAGAACCTCCCTATCAACCTGCTGTAGCTCCCCGATCCTCAGCCCTACCTCCCTAACCTCCTTCAGCCCCTCCCTCTCAGCGATCTGGGAGACCGCCGATATTATGGCTTCGGCCAGAGCCCATTCATGCATAGGAAAGTTTAGATTGAACCACGAATTTAAGAGTATCTGTAGAGCTTAAAATTCTGGGTGTTATAATCATGGCGGCCGATAGCGGATATATAACCATGCTGTATGGTGCTGGCGGCTCAGTCATGCATGAGTTCATCAAAAAATATATTCTGAGGTTCTTTGGAGATTTGGAGTCTGGGAACTTTGAGGTTCCGCTTAAGGCCCTAGACGATGCAGCGGTTTTCGGGAACATAGTCTTGAAGAGCGACTCGCACGTTGTTAAGCCTATATTCTTTCCGGGAGGGGATATTGGCCGCCTAGCTGTCTCTGGAACAGTTAATGATATCGCGGTTATGGGCGCCGAACCAGTAGCCCTCACATGTGGGCTAATACTTGAGGAGGGGCTGCCCCTATCGGATCTAGAGCGCATACTCGAGAGCATGCGTGCGACATGTCTAGAGGCGAATGTCCCAGTAATCACAGGAGACACCAAGGTTGTTGAGAGGAGCGGCTTAGGCGGATGCGTAATAAACACCTCTGGAATAGGTATTAGAACAGAGGCCTTAGAGAGGAACATTGGTGTGGTAAGGAGGTTTAGGGCGGATTTTAGGGGCAGATGGCTCCTCGACTCAAACCTTAGGACTGGTGACAAAATAATATTGTCTGGAACAGTAGGCGACCATGGGATTGCCATCCTATCGGCGCAGGAGGGGCTAATGTTTAGTGGAGAGATAAAGTCTGATGTTAGACCGCTTAACCGCCTAATACAGCGTCTGCTCGGCGAAGTCGGTGGGGTGGTCTCCATGAAGGATCCAACTCGGGGTGGACTGGCCGACGCCCTAAACGAGTTTAGTGAGAAGTCCGGTGTTGGCATACTCATCTATGAGGATAGGATTCCAGTTAGGGAGCCGGTTAGGGCTGCCTGTGAGATGCTTGGTTTAGACCCCCTAGAAATTGGTAACGAGGGTAAGGTTGTTATGGGCGTTGTGAGGGAGAAGGCTGAGGAGGTGCTGGAGTTTCTTAGGGGGACCCCTGAGGGCAGAGACGCTGAGATAATTGGTGAGGTTACAGATAGATTTGTTGGGGTTGCGATGGAGACAGTAATAGGCGGAAGAAGAATAATTCCTAGACCGCTGGGAGATCCAATTCCAAGGATATGCTAGCCTCGGCCCAATTACTTCTCATACCAAGCCTTCCTAATAGTCTTCGGCCTTAGATCAGTTATGCTCTCTAGGGCCTCTAGGAGTATCTTAGTCTTCTCGAGCTTCGGTTCGGGCAGATTATTCCCATAATTATCGTATCCCACATAGACTATCTCCGGCGAAATATTATATATCCAGTCTATGAACTCCTCATCAAAGTCTAAAATTGGCTCTATGACAACGGCCTTCCACATCCAACCCAACCTAATCATGGCCTCATACCGCTCTCTGGGGGTTGGGGCCCTACTCAGCTTATAGTCCCTATTGGTCTCTAGGGTTACGCCCAAAACAACATTATCGCTCAATTTATCCTCAAACTCAAGATACCTCTTCGGGTTCTTAGTTAGGAAGAGAAAATTAACTTTAGGCCTAGACCTAACATATCTCAAAACCTTCTCGATCCACTCTCCCGGAACCCAAGAGTTACCACACCAGACAGGCCTACCATTTCTTCTAACATAAATTATGTGAGTGGGGACTTCAAGGCAGTAGACGTAACCCTCATAATTCTCATATCCAATGTAACATTTGGTTCCATCACTCAGCTTATTGGCAACCCTTATGCTGCGGGCATAGTCGACCTCGGGCATTCTATTTCTCCCAGTAATTACGACCTCATAGCAATCGCGCCCCTTTGCCGCATTCCCGCCAATGTATCCACTCCTTTCTTTACCTCCGGCTTTCACTATAGCCACATATCCACATTTTAGCGCTATCTCCTGAATGTCGTCGGCAAGCCTCTTGCTAGTCGTGTAGGCCCTTTTGCAGGTTCCTGATTCTCTTTGGCCGCTGCCACTAATATAGGCTTCAAGCATTATACTCAATAGTCTCTTCGAGAGGTTTTTAAATTCAGTGGGAATATATCTTCTGTCTTCATGATCCAGCTTTTGAAGGAATTCCGCAAGCTCCTGATCCCCATTAATCTCGATCCCATCTTCATGAACACAAATATTTTTTCCTCTATTTTCAGCAACCGTTCTCATGGCCTCAAGGGTGTCTTTGTAGTGGGGACTCGTATTCTTTTGGGAAACTCGTATTCGCGGCTCACCATCCACTAATAAGACTTTACCTCTAGCCAAGTAGTATCCAAGGAACTTCATAAAAGCGTCAATTGGCACACCTGCGAACTTATCTATCTCACAGCCCTCCCAGTTGGGAAAGTCCCTCCGAAACCTCAATCTCTTCTCAAGGCAATCCTCAGCTCTAACTAGGCTAAAGTCCCTGAACTCTAATCCCTGCCCCCACCCTTCACGTGATGCATCTTCCAACGCAACATAGAGATTGTGGTCTGGAGTCACCAGCAAATCTATGGAGTTCGACTTTATTCTGATCATCCTACCCTCATACCAATATTTCACGATCCTAGCGGGCTTACAATAGATAACTCTATTATTAGATGGGTCTAGGCAAGCCACTAGGTCGTCATAAGTAACCTCACTAAACCTCTTCCATCCACCATAAGTCAATACTTCGGTCTCTTCATCATAACAACCCCACATATCACCCATGTCTGAAACGAAAACAAACCTTCCATCTGGAAACTTCTGCCTAAGTCTCCATTCGGCAAAAGCCGGATTAAAGGCATGGGTCTTATATGGTTCAACACCCATGGAGGCGAGTCTCCTAGCATAATTTCTAGCCCAGCAGTAGGAGCACATATGTAGGCAGCCAGTTATAGGATTCCACGAATCCGTTATCTCACCAAACACCCTTCTTCTCAATATACCCATTACCCTTCAATATCTCTAAGGAAAATTAGTAGCTGAGTTTCTTTTTAATCTGCCGATCCCACCAATACCCATTTTCTACGCCTGTTAACCTTAATATCGGTTTTCTAGGATCTTTCCGCCCTCCTAGAGAGGCTATCCCGAAAGATAGGGAGGTATCTTAGGCCTATTTTCCAGATATATCCATGCATATTTTTCCGGTGATAACTTTATTCCCCACGCCTCACCCATTTCTCTGGGGCTTGATTTCCGTGGCAGCGGAATTTAATCCCCTAGAGGAATACTATTCGAGTGAGACTGTCAGGAGTGAGATTGCGGAGTATTGTAGGGGTAGGTGGGTGGCCATTGAGGGTGGCGCCTTAGGCAGCAGAGTCTTCCTAAGGTATTGGAGGGATGGCAGACCGTTAAGCGTCAGCAGCCCACAGGATGTTTGGGAGCTCCTAAGGCACTTTAGGGGCTTAAGCCCAAGGGCCATTTATGGTTCAATCAACATATACAAGAGCATATCCAGCAGGACGAGCATAGAGGACCCATCGAATATAGCCTACGCCTCACCAATATGGGACATTGATGGTGAGCTAAACCGGTGGAGGGAGGTCATTGAGGTCGCTAGGATAATAGTTGAGGAGATTGAGAGGCTGGGCATAGCTAAATCGGTATTTATTAAGTGGAGCGGTGAGGGCGCCCATATCCACATACATGAAAGATGCTTCTCAAGAGAGGTCTTAGCAAAATATAATCCGCTGGACATAGCATATTCCCTAGTAGATCTGGTTCTAGAGAGATGCAAGGAAAAGATACTGGATATAATTTCGAGGTCTAGTAGCATTAAGGTTGAGAATGAAATAGATCTTAAGAGGGTCTTCACGGCACCACTCTCGCTGCATAGGAGGAGAAACCTATGCTGCGTATGCTTCAAACCTAACGAGCTAGATATCTTCGAGATTGAGTGGGCAAATCCGAAAAACTTTAAGCATAACAGCGGGTGGAAAGCCTATGTTGAGGGTGAGGGGGACCAAGCAGCCATAGAAGCCATTAAGGCCGTGGGTGGATATAGGGGCTGGGTCAGCACATCAGCCAACCAGATAAGAACTGTCATATCGGCCCAAGCAGCTGGCGTTGGAATGGAGACTAAAGATATGGGAGGGAGAATAGGGCGCTTCCAAGTAATGGGGCTACTACAAGCGGCCAGATACTACCTATTAACGGGAGATATGGAGAGGGCAAAGTCCTTCGGACTGAATAGGGCAATCTTCTACGCATGGGCTAAGAGGCATGGCAGAGAAATATCCTCTAGATCCACTAGGAGGATGCTGGATATGGGGGATAAGGGCGAATTAAGAGCCGGCCTAGAGGGTGAGAAGCCAGTCCAAGTTGGAGATGAAGTGGCATTCGCATCTAGGGATGGATGGTTCACGATAGGCGGCCAAATACAGAAGCCCGAAGACTATGATAGGCAGATAGCCGCTCCAATCGAGAGCATAGTAGGCTATGAGAGAGCATGGCAGGCTGCAATAGAATATTTAAAGGGCTTCAGCAGGGAAACCCTACTCAACCAACAGAAATTCTTTAAGCAGGTTTATGAGCCCATAAGAGATAGATTCATGGAGATAATTCTAAACCCGAGGGGTCTAAGAAGAGACCTAACGAGATGGTTCTAGCATAGGGCGAATATCTCATGCCAGTTAGGGCTTAGGCTGAACCCTCCCATAATGCTGCCTAGTCATAGCCCATATCCTACATGTCCCCTCTACACTAACCATGCATGAGCCGATAGGCTTCTGCGGCGTGCAAGCCTTCATGAAGAGCGGGCACTCTATAGGCTTAATCTTACCTATTATGACGAGGTGGCATTGGCATCCGGGCGGAATATCCCTCCCAGATCTAATCCTAACATTATGTCTCTCATGGGCATCATGCCTTAAATACTCGTCCCTAAGCGCTAGCTTCGAGTCCGGTATCCTCCCAAGCCCACGCCAATCTCCACTAACAACATTAAACGCCCTCTTCATGAGATCTTTAGCCTTGGGATTCCCATCCCGCCTAACGGCCCTCCCATACTCATTCTCTAGAGCCGCCACTCGATCCTTAATCTGCCTTAAGGCCATATATATTGCTAGGAGAACATCTATGGGCTCGAAGCCGGCAACTATCGTCGGCATCCTATAGATCCTAGGAAAAATCTCGTAGGGTTCTAAGCCTATAATTGTGCTCACGTGGCCGGGAGCAATAAAGGCATCTATTTGAAGGTCCCCTATACCCAGCATAAGCTCCATCGCTGGTGGAATAAGCCTATGCGAGACCAGAAAGCTGAGGTTTCTAGGGGGCCCCTTAATTATTTCGGCCGCTGTCGAGGGCGCCGTTGTCTCAAAACCTATCGCGAAGAAGACAAACTCCCTATCCGGCTCCCTCTCAGCCATCCTAACAGCATCCATAACACTATAGACCACTCTGACATCGGCACCCCTAGCCCTAGCATGTAAAGGTGACATGCTTGAGCCGGGAACGCGAACTACATCACCGAAGCATGTGAGCACCGCACCCTTAAGTGCAACATCAACGGCCTCATCAACCTCAGCTGCTGGCACAATACAGACTGGGCATCCCGGGCCAGCTATAACATCAACGTTCTCCGGAAGTAGGCTTCTTATCCCATAATGTGATATGGTCCACTCATGGGTCCCGCAGACATGACAAATCTTTACGCTATCCCGTTTGGGTGCAGTCTCCTGAATCTTCTCAACGATTCTCTTGGCGAGTTTAGGATCCCTAAATGTTTCATACAAGTTCATGCATCATCCTTCAATAATCTTCGCTAACTTCAATAAAAAGAAAGTGGGGTACTGTTTGCATGTGAACTTTTAGGCTACATTAGTCTATCTAGGATATAGTAAAATGCTGTTGAGAAAGCCTCTATTAAAAGCACGGCAATTATTGACCCTGAGAGTTCACCCGTCAAAACGTATGTTACAAGTAGGGCAACTGGATCCACGACTAAGCGGTATATTATCGTCTTCTTTATGCTCGTCCTCCGTGAACGGGAAATTGGCTGGGCATCCCACGCACACCCTACACAGATTGATAAGAATTTATATGGCTAATATTTAAGCCTTAAGGAAAAAGTGAATGCGCCACCTTGAAGGCCCTTTGCCACCGCCCTAGAGATCTATGTTTACTCTAGCTTTTCTTCTGAATTGGCTCTCATATATCTTGCGCACTGTCTCTATTGTATCCGCCTCCTCCGGACTCTTGTCATCGCGTATCCTAGTTATTCTGGCGAATCTCAGCGCCATTCCAGACTCATATTTTGGGCTCATTTGGATCTCGTTGTAGGCGACCTCGACAACTATCTTTGGCTGAACTATCACCATGCTACCCTCCTCCCTAATCGCTATCTTCTTTAGGCGCTCCGTCATCTCGGCTATCTCATCATCGGTTAAACCTTTAAATGTCTTCCCGATAACCGTGAATTTTTCCCCATCCCTAGCGGCCAAGTAATAGTCTGAGAGCCAATTATGCCTCCTTCCATAACCATATTCTGCGGCGACGATGACGAGATCTAAGGGCTCTAAAACCTCCTTTATCTTAAACCAGTGCTTACCCCTAATCCCCGGAGTATATGGGCTATCCAGCCTCTTGGCCATCAAGCCCTCATGCCCCTCACTAACAGCAGCCCTCAGGAAAGATTCGGCCTCCTCCATACTACTGGCCACCATCTGCTTGGTTAAAGGTATGCTGCCAGCAACCTCTCCGAGCCTCCTGCGCCGCTCAACATATGGGGTTTTAATTAGGCTCTCCCCATCAACATAGAGGAGGTCGAATAGGTATAGTTCGACTGGAATCTCTTCAACTGCCTCATCGACACTATGAATCCTCTTGAATCTACGCATTAGGTGCTGGAATGGCATGGGCTTACCATCCTCACCAACGGCTATCACCTCACCCTCCAGAATCGCCTCCCTAGCCCTAACCTCACCCCGAATCAGGCTGACGACTTCTGGGAGGCTTCTCGTAACATCTGTGAGTCTGCGACTATATATTTTTACATCCCCATTTGATACGTGAATCTGTATTCTGGCGCCATCAAGCTTATACTCTAGCGCGGTTCTACCACCATGCTCCTCAAAAACCTCCCTCAGATCCGTAGCCATCTGGGCGAGCATGGGCTTGATAGGCCTAAAGACCCTAAAGCCCAGATTTAGAATTCCATCCCTACCATACTTCTTGCATAAGTATGCCACCTCACCCACATCACCAGTCAACATGGACGCGAGCTGAACGTCCTTAAGTGGAATAGAGAAGGCCCTTGAGACTGCTGCCTCCATCAAACCCTCCTGGAATCCAGTTCTCATCTCGCCAATAATTATCTTAACTAGGTATTTGGCCTCTAGGGGTGAGGCGCGGCTGAGTAATGTTTCTATGAGCCTCTCCTTCCTATCCCTAGAGCCCTGTCCCTTAGACTCGGCTATATGCTCAAACATCCTCCTAACCTCAAGTATTGTGAGGGGTCTCTCAATTAGAGTGGACTGCCTGCCCGGGGAGCGCCTCTCAAAGACTATTTTTGTGGCAGCCCCAACATCACCAGTGCTCCTGAAGGCTGAATAAAAATCCCTCCAATCGATCCCTGAGAGGCGCCTAATTACATTGCTTAGGGTTGCCCAGCTGACATCCAAGGTTCTAGGGTCATATTTTGGGAATGCTCTGCCAAGAATCATCGATGTAGCCGGTTCAATCTCGTTCTCATCTAGACCCCTCAGAAAATCCGCAACAGCCTCAATCATTAAGTTACGCTTTGTTGTCTTCTCAAGCCTCTCACAGAGCTCAACAAGCGATTTAAATTCCACCCTACAATCCTCTCGCAGATCGCCGCTAGACTACTTAGTTCGCCCGTCCTTCAATCTGCCACCTAGGACCAGACCTTACCTATCTCTTCCTGAATCTCTTTCTTCCTTCTCTCATACTCTTCAATTGTTATCTCGCCAATCTTATATCTGGCCTGTAGGGCCTCAAGATCCTCCCTCAGAAGCCTCTCCCTCTCCTTCCTGTCCCTAATAAGCGAGTCTAGGAAGGCTAATGTCTCCTCTACGTCCACCCTCACGCTCTCCAGCACACCGCTTGAGATCTTCCCATCCTCAACCATCTTCCTTATGGCCTCATATGCCCCCCGCAAGCCATCCTCCATACTCTTAATCTCGCTGGGCGGCTTGTCCCCAAGCATCTTCTCAAGACGATCTAGGCTGCTCCTAATGCTCTTAGCCATATTTTCAAGCTCTCTCTGCTCAACCTTCAACCTCTCAGACTTCTGTGAGAAGGTGTTGAGATCAATCTCGCCAATCTTGTAGCGGACGCTTAACTCCTCAATGTTAAGAGCAACTTCACTCAGCCGCCTATTAACCTCCTCCAGCCTCCTCCTAAGATCCTCAAGCCTACGGACTCTAGTATTAAGGAGCTCACTCAACTTACCACTATATTCATTATAGAGTTTCATAAATACGCTCTCTGAGACCTCACCCGACTGGAAGAGCCTAAATAACGCAACCTTCCTAGAATAAAGCGCCGATATATTAGACATTAAAGCTGCAATCTCACCCTCAAGCCCAACTGGTGGGGGAGCAGCTGGACTCGGCTGAGCCGCTTGGGTTGGTGGTGGAACCAATGGTGGAACCGGGGGAGGCGCCTCTATCGGCTGGGGCCTCTCTAGGCGCGGTGGTTGGACGGCTGTGGGTAGCTGGGCACCACAATATATACAGTATTTCATAGCAGGGACTCTTTTACCACAGTTTGGGCATCTAATTCGAATCTCATCTGAACCCGACAATGTAACACAGCTCCTTAAAGGTTGGCTCTTAGCGAGCCAAATATACTTTAGCAGCCGATCTTATAAAAATTAATCAACACAAACCTGTATATCTATATATTATGATGCTGATATGAGCGGGGAAGATTATATACCGCTAAGAAGGGTTCTAAAAGACTATTTGAGGGAGCATGGAATAACACTGAAAGATCTACTCAGCGTGATGGATGAAGACAAGGAGGGCATAATGGAGGCTTTAAGCAAGAGAGTTTATATGACGAGAGCCCAGCGTATGGCCCTTGAGCGTCACCTATCAAGCAGGGACCTAAACCTCCTCCTATTCGTTATACAAGCATTCTATATACTGAATCCCTCAGGGCTCTATAAGGGGCTAATAATCGAGCCGGTGAGGGAGGATGTCATGGTGGGGGACAAGGTAACATTCGAAGGGTGCAAGATGATATTAAAGGCTCTAGGCATATCTAGCAACATAGAAATTTAATTTCTCAGTAGTGAATTTCCACAACATCTCCATCAATCAGTATGTGGCTTGGACCGACCTTCTCTCCCGGATATTTTGCGCTCGGCCCCCAGATACGGGCATACTTGAAACCCTTATACATCTCGCTATGCAGTCTCCTAGCAACCTCGATCACACTGGTCCCCTCCCTAACTATAAGCGGCTTCTCAGAAGGCTCCTTGGATGATGGCTCCTTAGTGTAAACCCTCACGATCCTAAGCATCCGGAATATGCTCTCACCCAAACCTTCAAGGCCCCTACCGCTCAAGCATGAAGCTGCGAAGAGGGGTATTCCATGCCCCCTCAGCTCATTCTTTAGTAGGGCGAGGTTTTCCTCGGCATTTGGCATATCAAGTTTGTTGGCGACCAATATTGTTGGCTTATAAACATTATTTGAGAACAATGCATCCTCAACATCCTCCAAACTCACCCTCCCACTTATCTTGACTATAGCTGACGTAATCCTATAGCTGTTCAGTAGGCTCTTCACATCCTCAGAGGTGCATCCAACAAAGGTTCCACAACCTATGAACTGTATGCCCACCCCATGGCTCCGCCTAACAATCTCAACCTCGCCTTCTGGCTTCTCAATTAATATTCCAGCCTTCTCAAGCTCGGAAGACAGCATAGCGAACTGTCCAACCGGATCACTGGATAAATCAACCATTAGGATTAAGCCGTCCGCATTGCGCGCTAGGCTAAGAATTTGTGTACCTTCCATTCTCCCCTCAGCCGCGCCCTCAACTATGGCCGGGGCCTCAACAAGCTGGAACTGCACATCCTCATACTGGAGCATGCCGGGGATCGGCCTTTGGGTTGTGAATGGAATCGGGCTTATCTCGGGCTTTGCATTTGTCACCGAGGCTAGTAGACTACTCTTACCTACATTAGGTGGGCCGAGAATAACTATCTGGCCAGCCCCCTCCTTCGGTATTGCGAAACCAACCCCACCACCCCTCCTATGAGATTTCGCCCTCTCGAGCTCACGCTCCAGCTCAGCGATTCTACGCTTGACATTGGCTACAAGCTTACTAGTCCCCTTATGTTTTGGAACCAGCGAGAGGAACTCGCGCATCAGCTTTATCTTTTCAGGGATTGAGCGGCAGGCTACAACCTCAGCCCACTTGGCCTTAGCCTCTGCAGGAAGGTTTGTAACCATCTTCCCTCATAAATGAGTATGAATGGATGCGGCCCTATATCTTTGTTGTCTTCTCAATCCTCACGCCCTCACCAACCTCAGAGACCCAGCCGCCCCTAGCGCCTTCAGATAAGCACGCATCAATAACCCTCTCCCCAATCTCCCTATTCTTGACTAGCGCTATTATGCTCCCACCCATCCCGGCTCCAGACAACTTGGCGCCATATGCACCAGCGTTTAAAGCAGCATCACATATGTGATCGATCTCTGGGAGGCTCACATCATAGAGGTCCCTTAACAGAGCGTGCTGGGCATTCATTATCTCGCCTAAAATCCTATAGCTAAACTCTTCCGATGGACCCTTCTGAACTCTCCTCCATGATTCTTCACCAAGGTTTGAGATTAAATCCTCTGCAGTGACTCCCTCAAACCTCAGCACCCTCAAAGCCACCATGGTTAGCCTATGCATTCTAAGAGTGAACAGAATTCTCTTCCTTGAGGGCTCGCTCAAAATCGATAGATAATCTTGGATTTCCTCCTCGCCTATATCCTCCCACCTCGGCTGATCGAATCTATATCCAAGCTTAGCCTTTAACTCTCTAGGGACTGCGTTGCTTTTCATTAGGGTCTCTAGGCCAGCGTTTATCTCCATCTGTCTTCTCGGGTGGATCTCGCCGGTCGAATGCCTAATCCCAGAATCTATTATTGCAAATGTTAAATCTCTAAATGGGAGCGGCTCAACATCGTATGGTGGTCTGCAATCGAGTTTTATTATGCCTCCAAAAGCCGAGCCATACTGGTCTAGCCTACCGCATGGTATCCCAACCTCAACGTTTTCCGCGGCAAAAGATATCTCAGCAACATCTTTCCTGCTCAGTCCGAGATTAAATGCGTGGTTCAGAAGCTCTGTGAAGGCAACCTCGAGCGCGGCGCTACTGGCAAGTCCTGAGCCGATCGGTATCTCGCTCCTAACCGTTAAGTCCATGCCCCTAATCTTATCCCCAAAGCCCTTCTTAACAAGAACATTCACAACCCCGCGAAGGTAGTTGCCGAAAAATCTCCCCCCAAGCATATCATTAACGCCAACATCAAAGGAGTCCATGCATGGTTCCCCAAGCCTCTCAAGATCAACCGACCTAACATTAAAGGTCTTATCGCCGGAGAGTTTAGCCGAAATATAAAGTCTTAGATTTATGGCCACCGGAACAACTGGAAGTCCCTTATAATCCTGATGCGTATTTAGGAAGTCCGCCCTCCCAGGCGATGAAACAATAAATTGCGCCTCCAAAGTGTAACCCCCAATAAGCCTATTTCTTTATGTCTCCGGGCTCTCCCTTAACTCCTTTGCCTTATCCTCAGGTGTATAGTCAAATGTGACCGTACCAGCACCAGTCTCAACGCTGGCGAAATACTTTACCTTGTTTCTTTCTCTGTAAGGTGGATAAAATTCGATGTGGAAGTGATAATATGGATATGGCTTATTATCCGTAGGTCTCTGATGGAGAACCATCATGTATGGGAAACTCATGTTAAAGAGATTATCAAACTTTCTTAAGACCCGCTTAAGTATTGAGGCGAGGGAATCCCTCTCCTCACCAGTTAGGTCCGTTAGATCACCCAGGTGCCTCTTCGGATATATATGAACCCCATATGGCCAGTGCGCGAAGAATGGTAAGAAGCAGATGAAATGATCATTCTCACAGACAATACGCACGCCATCATGCTTTTCCTTCTCTATTATTGTGCAGAATAGACACTTACCATTTCTCTTCCAGTAGAGCCTGCTCGACTCAAGCTCGCGCTTGATTAGAGGAGGTATGAATGGGAAGGCATATATTTGGCCGTGTGGGTGATCTAGGGTAACACCTATTATTCGACCCTTATTTTCAAAAATAAAAACGTATTTCACGTATTCCCTCCCGCCTAAATCCTTAAATCGCTCAGTCCACAAGTCTATTACGGCTCTAATATTCTCGACGCTTAAATCTGCTAGAGTAGTATCATGCTTAGGCGTATAAATTACAACTTCACATACCCCCCTAGACCTCCTACAACGATAAAGCCTATCAGACTTAACATTTGGCTTTGGTGGATCTGGGCGTAGGGATGGAAACTTATTTGGTATACTGAGGGCGGTCCATCCATATTCTGGGACCTCCTCGGAGCCCGGGCAGAATGGACAGAAGCCTTCGGGCAGTAGGGGGCGTTTACCCCTCTCATCCGAGACAATGATCCATTCTCTTAGTATCGGGTCCCATCTAAGCTCCATAGCACATCCCAATAGATCCGAATTGCCAGAGATTAATATTAGTTGCGAATGCTATATGAGTTTAGGGCCATAAAATTTGGGTTATGGAGGGTATTTTAATGAACAGCCAAACATATACTGATGCGGCAACCATCAAGATAGAGACTATAATTAGGCAATAATCTCTACTCCCCATTTTGAGCACATAGAGATTTGTGCGCTTCTTCGATGCACCCCAAGCCCTTGATTCCATGGCCTCCGCGAGCTCAAGACTCCTCCTTATGGCGTTAACAATTAATGGTATGAGGATGGGTATGTAGTTTCTTATTCTCCTCATGATGTTCCCACCCTCAAGCTCTAGCCCACGTGACCTCTGCGCGTCTATTATGGTCTGGGCTTCCTCGGCTAGGACTGGGACGAAACGTATGGCTGTGGTGAACGCGAAGCAGAACTCGTAGGGGACACCTATCTGCTCTAATGATAATCCAAACATGTCTGGTGAAGTCGTGAGAAAGAATATTGAGAAGGACTCAACTAGAACTATAAACCTAACTGTCATTGCTAGGGCATGCTCAATAATCGATGCTAGCGATGGATATCCTCCATAAAAATATAATGATATAACATTCATGATGAAAATTATTGCTGCAAAGAAGGATGCGCCCCTGATTAAGCGGAGCCACTCCCTGACAACTTTGGCCATTACTACTAGGGGGATCTGTATCAGCAGAAGGATTAGGAGCGGTATTAGTTGGTTGAAGAGGACCGCGGCAACAAACAATGCGCATACATATATGAATTTGGCTCTAGGGTCAATCCTATGTATGGGCGAAGACACATTTCTAAATCTTAGACCATCAAACATGCTCATATACTAGCGCCTCCAAAATAGCCTCTCTAAAATCAGCTGCTTCGCCTCATACACGCTTATCACGTTTCTTGGGAAGCCAAAATCATTAAGTCTCACAAAAATCTGCGTTATTTCAGGTAATATTAACGATGCCTCGCTAACCAACTTTAAATCCGTTAGTACTTCTCTGGCATCTCCATCAGCAATTACCTTCCCATCCTTCATCAGAATTATTCTAGGCTCGCACTCTACGACGAATTCGATGTCATGCGTCACTATTATAACTGTCTTACCCTGCTGGTTCAACTGGACTATGAATTGCCGAAGTCTCTCCTTCTGATAGCTGTCTTGACCTATTGTTGGCTCATCAAGAATTAATATTTTTGGATCCCATGCCAACACTGATGCTAGGGCAACCCTCTTTCTCTCCCCACCGCTGAGCATGAAGGGTGAGACCTTGCGGTACTGGATTAGATCTAGGAGATTTAAAACCTTCTCAACCCTCTCATTGATGGCTCCCTCATCGAAGCCAAAGTTCTTCAGTGCGAAGGAGACTTCATCCTCAACAGTCTCGCTGAAGAGCTGGTGATCCGGGTTCTGGAAAACTAGACCAACTTTTCTAGATAATGTTGCTACACTTACATGTCTCGTATCAACCCCATCTATGAGGACTCTACCCTTAGTTGGTTTCAGTAAGCCATTAAAGTGCTTAACTAGCGTGGTCTTGCCCGCGCCATTCTGCCCCATTATTGCAACGAACTCACCATCGGATATTGATAGAGAGATCCCCTTAAGGGCCTCAACACCATTTGGGTAGGTGAAGTGGAGATCTTCAACTTCTATCAGACGTGAGCACCTCCACAATTGATTCTGAGATCTCCTCGGGGCTTAGTGGCACCCTACCCAAATCGATGCCGTCCCCCATCAGCATAAGATATAGCCTAACGACTTTTGGTATTCCAACACCTATCAGCCTAGCCCTCTCATCCAAGAAAACCCTTCTAGGCTCACCATCCAAAATAATCTGGCCCCTATCCATAATTATGACGCGATCAGCATATCTGGCCGCCAAATCCAGCCTATGCTCAACAAGGATGACGGTTATTTCCAAATCTCTGTTTAATCTGTGAATAATCTCGAGAATGCTCTTTGCGCTCAGCGGGTCGAGAAATGAAGTTGGCTCGTCGAGAACTATTATCTCGGGCTGCATTGCTAGAACTGATGCTATTGCAACGCGCTGCTGCTGTCCGCCTGAGAGCTCGAATGGAGCCCTATCCTTCAAGTCATATATGCCTGTAACCTTAAGGGCCCAGTCAACCCTCCTACGTATCTCATCCCTAGGAAGGCCGATATTCTCTAGTCCAAAGGCCACATCTTTCTCGACTGTTAGGGCGAAGAGCTGGTTCTCCGGATTCTGGAATACTAGACCAACATGGCGCGCCATCTCATAGATTGGATGCTCTGTCGGCTTTAAGCCAGCAACAACTATTTCTCCCTCAAGGTTACCGCCATAAAAGTGTGGTATGAGACCGTTAAAGCATCTACATAGGGTGGTTTTTCCACATCCACTTGGGCCAGTTAAAAGGACGAATTCACCCCTCTCTATCTTGAGATTCACATCTTTGAAAGCTGGCTTCTCAGCGAAGGGGTAGGTATATGTCAGATTGCTGGTCTCGATTACTGCCAAAGTCTAGTTACACCTTAGCTAATTCTTCATCTAGAGGGTTATACTTAAGAGTAACGTGTAATTTAAATCGAACGTTTAAACATTTAGAACTGTTTATATTGCGGATCATATGCGGAGGCTATAGAAAACACTTTTTAGGCCCTTGTAAGCATATAAGTGGGATGGTAGTTGTCCTTGAGGATAAAGTGGGAGAGCGGCGTACTAATAGAGCATAAGGATACCAAAATCATTCTAGACCCATACTCCCGAAGCCTGAATCATAGGGCCGCCCTAGTAACACACGCCCACCTAGACCACTCACATGCCTTTAAGGTCAACCATATTTTGAAATTCTCTTCCGAGGAGACTGGGGAGCTTGTGGCTTTGGATGGCATTAGTAGGATAGATAGGTGGCGGCCTATAAGGGAGGGAGAGAGAATAACCATAGATGATATTGAAGTGACTCCGCACTCATCCGGCCATGTTCTAGGCTCCTACGAGTTTGAAATAATTACACCGGAGGGGACTATTCTGTTCACTGGAGACTTAAACACGAGAGAGCACAGAACCGTTAGGCCAGCCGAGCCGGTTCAATGTGATGTACTCATTATAGAGTCAACTTTCGGCTCACCAGACTTCGTCTTCCCACCAGATGAGACTATTGCTAAAGATATAGTTGATTGGGCGAGTAAGGTTTTGAGCGCCGGTAAGATTCCAGTCTTTCAGGCCGATTCGCTCGGCAATGCTCAGGAAGTAATACGGGTCTTTAATGAGAACACCACTATACCGATCGTCTCGCACCGGAGGATTTCAAGAGTTAATAGAGTTTATGAGATGCATGGCTATCGAATGGAGTATATTGATATGGAGGATGAACGCGCTCATGAATTAATCTCAAACCGAAACGCTGTGATCGTTGCGCCCAAGAGATTAGACCTATCTTTCAGAACGGACTACGTTTCAGCGCTGGTCTCCGGATGGGCTTTAAAATTTAGGCGTAAATCCTTTCCTCTAAGCGATCACGCGGACTTCCCGAACCTTATGGAATTTATTGGTAGATGTAGGCCTAAGATAGTCTTAACCTATCATGGTGGGAGACATAATAGTATTCTGGCAAAGTATGTTGAGAAGAAACTTAAGATAAGAGCCTATCCAATCGACCTAATCCCAACCAGATTTCAATCCAAGATATCCTATTTCTAGGGAAAATTTTTATTCCTAGATAGTAAAGTGTAGATTCATTTAAAAGGAGGTGCTTAGACTTGATTAGGCCGGTAACATTTAGGAACATGAATCAGCAGATTATTGGAATACTCCATACACCAGATAATATTAGGCTGAATGAGAAGGTCCCTGGAATACTTATGTTTCATGGCTTTACTGGAAACAAGACTGAGGCCCATAGACTATTTGTTCATGTAGCAAGGAGCCTATCCGAACATGGCTTCATAGTTCTCCGATTCGACTTCAGGGGTTCTGGGGATAGTGATGGTGAATTTGAAGATATGACGCTGCCGGGGGAGGTCAGCGACGCTGAGAGAGCGCTAACTTTCCTCTTAAGGCAGAGGAACGTTGATAAGAACAGGATTGGTGTTATAGGGCTTAGTATGGGCGGGAGGGTTGCGGCCATACTTGCCTCAAAAGATAGGAGAGTTAAGTTTGCAGTCCTATATTCACCAGCTCTAGGGCCCCTAAGGGATAGGTCGCTTTCATTTATGAGTAAGGAGAAGATTGAGAGGCTCAATTCTGGAGAGGCCGTTGAGTTCTTCGCTGAAGGCTGGTATATAAAGAAGGCGTTCTTCGAAACCGTCGACTATATTGTTCCACTAGATATTATGGACAGCATTAAAGTGCCAGTTTTAATTGTGCATGGCGATAAAGATCCACTTATACCAGTGGGAGAAGCCATAAGAGCCTATGAAAAGATTAAGGGTGTAAACGAGAAAAATGAGCTTTACATAGTTAGAGGTGGAGACCACACATTCTCTAAGAAGGAGCACACCCTGGAGGTTATAAAGAAGACACTAGACTGGATAAGATCACTCGGCATCTGAAGGCTTAATGGAGCCCACATCTCCACAATACTTATTTCCCCATACACTCTAGAAACGGGGGAGGAGACAGACTTGAATAGAACTAAAAAACTCTTGAAAAGATTAATTAGGAACCCCTACTTTCTGGGATTTATAAGTCTTTTATGGCTTCTTTTTAGGTCCGGAACCAAGCCCTCACGCATCACCTATCCATGTCAGAGGGCCTCTGCAACCATAAGCTTCTACTTCCTAATATATCCTATCTTTGCACCAATATTTATCATTCTAAAGAGATTTCTGAGACTGTCAACTCATGCCCGAAAGATCTCTGGCAGAAAAATCTTATCCATTTCTCTAGCATCCCTATCGGTGATAGTCACTATCCTAACAGTCTATGCAAACATTGTTATTAATCCTAAGATGGTGTTAAGCGGGCGGACAGCCTTAATTGATAGGAAGGCCACGGTCTCAGTGGTGCGTGTTGGTGGACGCCCCCTTGAGGAAGCATTAAAAGAGGCCATTAATCTCGTAGGTGGAATAGACCATTATATACCACCGCAATCGAAGGTTCTCATTAAACCAAACATAGTCAGTAATCGAAGACCACCATGCACAACTGATCCAGCCATAGTTGAAGCGCTGATTAACATTATAAAGCGCAAAAATCCATCCGTAATCTGGATAGCAGATGGGAGTGGTGACGGCAACACCTATGTAAACTTTGCGTCCCTAGGCTACCTGCCGGTTGCCGAGAGGACAGGGGCCATACTTGTTGACTTGAATTATGGAGACATGATTAATGTATCGGTTCCGGGGGGAGGAGTTGTCTTCGATAGCTTCTTGTTTAACCGCATAGTTGCTGAGGCAGATGTCTTCATATCTTTAGCATGCATGAAAACTCATTATCAAGCTGTTGTAACATTATCGATGAAGAATCTTGTAGGTATAGCTCCCGGCTCAGTATATGGATATCAACCTAGCACAACAAAGTGGATTCTGCATGATGAAGCGGAGAGAAAGGGTGATCCTTACATGGCGGGCGTAATAACCGACCTTTGCAGGGCTAGAAGAATCGATCTAGCCATAATCGATGGCAGAGTCGCCATGGAGGGCGAGGGGCCGCTTGACGGCGACCCCGTAAAACTCGACCTATTAATAGTTGGGGCGGATCCCGTTGCAGTGGATACTGTGGCTTCTGCAATAATGGGATTTGATCCGGAGAAGGTGCCAACGCTACGCCTAGCCAGCCAACTCGGGCTTGGAACAAACAACCTACATGAGATTGAGATTAAGGGTGAGAGGATTGAGGATGTCTGTTACCCCTTTAAGCCAGCTAGAGGACATGAAATCTTTCAGATGTTCTCGAGTGTCGAACGTGAGTTATATAAATGGAGGGCGAGTCTAACTTATACTGCCGCCGCCCTCTGGATTATAACAATATCAACTTTAATTGCGGGAAGGATGGGGGCGAGACGGCATTTTACAAGATTCTAAGTTCACTTAAGCCTAAAGATTGCTTAAAGGGCTGAGGAGGAAGAGTATTTATGTTCATTGGCTCCATAATGCTGGGCATCTCTATTCTCGCGGGCAGTTTTTGAGCTTTTCCCTAAGAATTTTTGCCGTATATTTGAAGGCGGACTCTAAATCTCCGGTTCCATTCACGCCAGCCGATGTGGAGTGCCCGCCGCCCATTCCATGAAGAAGCTCACCTAGCCTACTCGCTAAATCCCTGCCTAAGTGTATCCCAGTTTTGCTGTAGAATTCATTATCGGATCTCATGCTAATGGAGATCTCACCCTTATCCTCTGAGCCTACAATTGCCAGATTCGCCCCAACATCAATTAGCGCCCTTGCAGCAGAGGCTTGAAAAGACCCAACATGAGAGAAGACGACGAGCCATCCATATATCCTCATAAGCTTCATTCTACTGCATGCCTTAAGCCGGGCTATACGCTCCGATATATCCATTGGTATGGATAAAAGCTGCAGCATCTCCTGAACGTCAACGCCCAAATCCACTAGGTCTGCGATTGCCTTAAATGTTGAGGCACCAGCTAAAGTAAAATGCTTAGTGTCATATGCTATGCCCAGGAATAGGGCTTCGGCAACGTCTTTCGAGGGTCTTATTTCAGCCTCCCTAAATAAATCATATATGATTTCGCATGTGGATGAGGCGTCCTCCCGATATATGTATAGTGTTGCAATTTTTCTTGTTTCCGGATGCGGTGCATGATGATCAATAACAATTATTGGCAAGCGTAGTTCAGATATCTGCTTTCCCCATTCATCTAGCTGCTGCGTTGTGTTTGTATCAAGCATAAATATTACATCAGCCTTCTCAAAATCCGGTCTCTCGTTCATCACGCTCGCATGTAAATGCTCCAAAATTACTTTTGATACTCTACTGACACTTTCTGGTGATGCAACCTCAATCTTAAGGGTTGGTTTAAACTGTTTCAGTAGCTTAGAGAGGGCGTAAGATGAACATACCGCGTCTGGATCAGCATTATGATGGCATAGTATAAGCGCAGTCCCCGCGTTCTTCTCCTCAAGAATACTAGTTATCTCATGTAACATGCCATTCATCCCGATCCCTTACAGCATTATGGGCTAGGATCGAATCTTTCTTAAATACTCCTCAATCGCGTCAAAGGCCGCCTTAACCGAGCCGTTAGCGAGCTCCTCGGCACTTGCACCTTTATAAAATGGTGAGAGACTCAACTCAACTTCAATATCAATGTTAAGGGTTTCCGAGCCCTCCAGATCAACCGATATTGATAGGTCGGATATATACTCCCTTGGAACCCTAGACATAACATATTTTCTGGCAGCTTCCTCAGCTATGTCACAAATCTTCTCTAGCTCTTCATATGGGAGGGTTGATATTGGCTGCTTACTCAAGAGTGGCACCATTTAATCGAATTTTAATCTTGCGCCTGCGAGATTGGGCGCAAATCTTTCTGGAGTTTTTCTTGGAGCTCTTTTATCTGGCTCCTAAGTCTCTCCTCCTGCTTTGTCAGAACTGAGACTCTCATGTTGGCAAGCTCTCTTCTCTCAGATAGCTCGCTTGTAACCTTAGCCTTATCAGTTCTAATGAGTAGAGAACCTATTGATTTATATATTACGACGTCATCTGAAACCTTTTCAAGCTCGCTTAATGCCCTATCAATCTCTATAAGCTCTAGGTCAAGCTGCTGCTTCTGTGCTAAAACTGTTTGGAGAGTCTCCTGTAGCTGCTGAAGCCTGAGCAGCCTCTCCTGAACTGCTGGCGGAAGCTTGGTGATCTCCCCGCTCATATCACACCATCACCATTACACTTACAAACTAAATAAGATTGCTGCAATTAAAGGTTTCCGAGGATATTAAACAGCCCATTTTACGCAAGATTTGAGAAGAGACTATAGGGTATTACTTCATCGAACATTTGCGGCGGCCCACTCTTTTCTAGACCGTATCTTGAAAGCGGCTTAGTTAAATGTCTCTCAGATCTTGGCGGCGTGATGTATAATCCTGGCTTCAAAGATCTTTCAATTCTGACCGCTATCTTTGTGAGGTTTGCACCGTGGAAGCCGCATTTATAGCACTCAAAGCCCTTGTCTCTCCCCATGGACTTCATCCTCTTACCGCAGACTGGGCAGAGGGGATTCTGAAAAATTATCTTCTCAGCTAGATCGATAATCATAATTTTCTCGACATTTATTGTTTTAGGATTCTTCCTTGAGGGTGGGCGAACGCCGCCATAAACCTCCACTAGGTCTCCCTCAATAAGCATACTGACTATTTTACGCATGTTCCCACTCTGCTCATAGGCTGCGCAGTCTATTACGCCAGTTTCATCCCCAACCTGAAATATTATGTGCCCGCCGGGGATAACTCTGGGGCTTCCAATAACCCTGCCTCGAACTACAACTGGATTATAGGGTTTTACATCTTTTATTGAGGGGGCCCTTTTTAGGTGGGCGTCGGTCCCATGGTTTGTCCTAAAGATGACCCAGCGGTCCAGCGGCTCATATGACCGTATCATTTCATGTGCGAGTTTAACTGCCTCGGGACTCTCACCCCTAATCCCATAAAGTATTGGGTCTGGGCCCCTAGGTGTTATCAGTATTCTGCCAGTTTCCGGGTCAATATTATTAAATGTTAGGTTACCCATTTTCCTATCCATCTCTATGACCGATGACTCATCAATCCTCCTTATGGTCCCCCAGTTCTCGCGCCTCCTGTAAGCTATCAGCTCAAAGGTGTGGTCTCCATTCAAAGTTTCACCTATCGCAGCCAAACCACCAATTATTCCACGCCTCATTTTGTAGCCTATGGCCTCGGCCCTAAACCTCCTAATTAGTTTTAGCGCATCAACCATCCTAACGATTCCCTGAATCGCATCCCTAGCAAATTGCCTAATCTCCTCCGGCACATCCCCAATAAGGAAGACCGCGCCTGGATCTGTCCCCCCATAATCTAGGTCGGAGTTCTCCTCAATTGTCTCAATCACGCACTCCCTAATATCCTCGTATAGCTCCTCTCTACACTTAATTCTCAGACAAAGCGCCCCATTCCCGCGGGTTTTCCATGGAACATTTGGATTTAACCGGATCAGGTTTGGGTAGTCTATGAATTGAACGCCCATCTTATAAAACTTCTCGATTATTAATGCTGCAATATATGTTGTGCAGCCAGTTCTAGGCGAATCGGTATCATCAAATCCTATATGGAGTTTCATGCCGCAGCTTCCAATAATAAATTTTATTCGGAGATTTAAGGATGATTGACCTACTCTCGCCTTTGAAGCGCTAGGCAGATAAACATAAATTGTCACGCCGGAGAGAAAGGCAACATTAATATCTTCGCTCCAATAAATTGTATTTTGCCGGATGAAGAGAAGGCATTTGATTGAGTGATGATAGGTCAGAGTTAAACTGACGGCAACTCAAACTTTTATGGCCAAGAATATGATTTTGGCTAGAGACCAGAAGAGAATTGGAAAGCCATAGGAGGGAGGGAGAGGCTAGCTGAAAAGATAGGGAGGTATCATGATGAAAATCTAGATAGATGGAGGAAACATACGGATGGATTCTCTGAGAAAGCCAGCTATTCCCGCTTCATCTCCTCAATAACAATCATAGTTAATGTTGACCTAACCTTATTCAATCTACGTATCCGCCAAGTAACTATATCTTTAAGCTTCTCCATCGATTCGGCTCTCACCTTAGCCACTATATCATAGACCCCATAGACGCTATATGCCTCTTCAACACCCTCAACCTTCCTAAGTTCGTTTAGAACTTCCCCCTCCGAGCCTATCTCCGCATTTATTAACACGAATGCTATGGGCATTACACTCCCTCAACAATCAATAATAATTTAAATGCTTAAAAATCTTTTTAAATTCTTGTCAAGTCAGACCGGTGGATTAGATGGCTGAGAAGATTATAACGACTAGGGAGATGCGCGCCCTAGATGTAAATGCCGAATATTTCGGAATATCTAGATTGCAGCTCATGGAGAACGCTGGAAGAAGCGTCGCCATGGAGATAGCGTCCAGATTTAAGCCCCAAGAGGCAAGGGTTGCCATATTCTGCGGTTTAGGCGGGAATGGCGGCGATGGGCTTGTCGCAGCTAGACACCTAATATGTTTAGGTTTTAGGGTCGATGTCATACTAGCCGGGAAATCATCTGACATAGTTAACGAGGAGACCAGAAGGAATTGGGAGGCTTTAAAATCGCTGCGTAGATCGCTAACCCTCTATGAGATTTATGATTCATCAATAATTCCGGAAAGTATTAAGGCCGAGGTTATAGTGGACGCCCTCCTCGGGATAGGGCTCAAAGCTCCCCCACGCCCGCCAATAGCACAGCTCATAAGAAAAATTAATGAGACCGATGCCTACAAGGTCTCCGTTGATGTCCCCAGTGGGCTAGACTCGGATACAGGTGCGGTTCTAGGCGAGGCTGTAAGGGCAAATTTAACGGTTACATTCCATAAAGCCAAGCCCGGGCTTCTCAAAGCCAGAGAATATGTTGGCGAACTAATTGTTAAGCCGATAGGGATACCTGAGGAGGTGGAATGCTTCGCAGGGCCGGGAGATGTCATGATAGTCATAAGACCTAGGCCCCCAGAAGCTCATAAGGGCGATTTCGGCAGGCTGCTAATTGTTGGTGGAAGCGAGACCTTTAGTGGCGCACCCACACTAACAGCCCTAGCTGCACTAAGAACGGGCATAGACCTAGTTTATATTGCCGCCCCACGTGAGACCGCCTATGCCATCTCCTCAATATCACCAGATCTCATAACACTTAAGCTCGAGGGCGACCACTTGAGCATGCGAAATATGCCGATAATAAGGAGCTATATGGAAAGGGCGACCGCTGTCGCCATAGGACCGGGCCTCGGCCTTCATAGGGAGACCGTAGAGGCTGTCGGTGAGATAATAAGATTAGCTGAGGAGCGGAAGCTTCCAATACTATTAGACGCCGATGGACTAAAAGCCTTTTCCGGCTTTAAACGTAGGCTTGAGAGCCCAGCGGTCTTAACGCCACACCCGGGTGAATATGCGATTTTGACCGGCGAGAAGCTTCCAGATAGCCTAGATGAGAGAGTTGAGCACGTAAAAAGAACGGCGGAGAAACTTAATGCAATTATACTCCTAAAGTCTAACATAGACATAATCTCTGATGGCTTAAGGATTAAACTTAACTTTACTGGGAATCCGGGTATGACTGTCGGCGGAACGGGTGATGTCCTATCTGGCATAGTTGCCGCCCTACTATCCCAAGGAATAGATCCATTTGAGGCTGCGGTGGCAGGGGCCTTCATTAATGGTGCTGCAGGAGATTTTGTGAGGGCTGAGAAGGGCTATCATATGGTTGCCACCGACCTAATTGAGTGGATCCCGAAGGTCATGGATAATCCAATGAGTCACGCCAAACTAAGAAGGGAATTCTAGAAGCGCATATATGGAGACCTAAGTTATGATCGTGGATTTTTTGATGCCTTCAATCCTACTCATAATAGTTGCATTAGCCCTCCTACTCCACAAGAGAGTTGAGAGCAAAATGAGGAGGATATTGGAAGACAGGAAGCTTAGCGTCCGCGAGATAATTCTGATGGTTACGCTTATGGGCATAATGGTTAGTGTTGCCACCCTAATACCAGAATATGCGATCCAAATACTATTTATTGCAGCCTACTCCTACATGCTACTGGTATTCACATATATATTTTCAGGCAGATTAGCCCTATCAATTCTTCCACCATCAATCTTTATAATAACCTACCTAATGACGGATAGCATTCTCGTCACGAATATCTTTGCAGCCATCTTTGCAATTATGATCATAACATACCTCAACTCCCTATTCTCACTGAGGGTAGCCCTAATCTTCTCCGCGCTACTAATAGTTATGGACATAGTTCAAGTATTCTTTACAGGCCATATGGTTGGAGCCGCCATTAAAATGCTTTCTTTAAGGCTGCCGGTAGCCATAGTCCTTCCCGGAATTTCAGTGTTAGGTCTAGGCGATATATTTCTCTCCGGTCTCCTATCAACTCAGGCAGCATCAAGATATGGGCGTAAAGTGGGTCTCCTTACAGCGGCAACTATAAGCCTCGCATTCTTCATCTTCGAATTTTTAATGCTTAATTTTGGGCTTGGGGCCGGAGGTTTCCCTGCGACAGTAATAGTTCTCTTAGGCTGGCTGCTTGGCATAGGAATCTATACTCTTCAAAGAAGAGGGAGCAAATAATGAGAAATCATGAAAAATAGAAATTGAGGATTTTAGATTCTGTTTTCTTCTATAAAGGCTTTTATCCTTCTCAGCCCTTCTTTGATAGTCTCTTCGGAGGCGGCGTATGAGAACCTTACGTGTTCACCCTCACCCTCATTCCTATGCCCAAAGTGTATATCTGATAGGACTGCTACACCAGCCTCATAGAGTAGCCGTATTCTAAACTCCTCCGAGTCTTTGGCACCAACGATCTTGCATGCTTCGGTAACATTCGGCCAGACATAGAAGGCCCCTCCGGGCTTTAGGCATCTAATGCCCTCAATCGAATTTAGCCCATCGACAATTAGGTCCCTTCTCCTCCTGAAGCTCTCAACCATCCTCTTTGTGTCGTCTTGCGGACCTGTTAGAGCCGTTAGTGCCGCATACTGGTTGGGATGTGGCGCACATGACTCAGTATTTGTTACCCAGCGGGCTATATGCTCGGCGAGTAATGGGTTTGCGGCAAAGCCTATCCTCCAACCCGTCATAGCATATGTTTTTGAGACTCCATCAACGATTATTGTTCTCTCCTGCATTCCATCTATTGAGGCTATGCTAACAAATTCGCCCTCATAAACCATTCTAGAATAGACCTCGTCCGAGAAGACCCATAAATTATCGTATCGCTTAACTATATCCGCGATCTGCTCCAGAGTCTCCCTATCTAGGACCCCGCCAGTTGGGTTGTGTGGCGAATTCAATATTATGAGCCTAGTCCTCTCATTAACTAGCTTCTCAAGGTAATCAACGTCTATGCCAAATCCTTTCCTTTCAAGTAGTGGTATTGGAACTGGAACTGCCCCGTAAGCTCTTATCAGCGACTCATATATTGGGAAGCCCGGGTTCGGGTAGATTACCTCATGCCCCCTACCATAGTCCGTGACCGATAGTATCGTGTAGCCTATGAAAGGCTTAGCCCCACATGCTACCACAACCCACTCGGGTTTAACGTCTATCCCCCTAGTCTCCGAGAAGTACTCGGCTACTGCCTCCCTAAGCTCCGGTATTCCGGGCGATGGCGTATATCCAGTCTTGCCCTCCCTTATAGCCTTTATCGCACCCTCCTTTATGTATTCCGGCGTGTCAAAGTCCGGCTGGCCTATGCAGAAGTTCATTATGCTCTTGCCACTTCTAACTAGATCATTAACTTCCTTTAGAACTACAAAGGCATTCTCAGTCCCAAGATTCTTTGTTCTTTCCGATATCTCCAACATTATACATCCTTCCCCTAATTTTTGCATCCAGTCCTTCAAACACTTCCAGTTTCTATGGACAAAACCTACTCAAAAATTTTTCTATTAGCGAAAACTCCAAAAGCATTAAATTGACCAATATATTATTTAGACAGTTTTTGAGGTGTATATGCTCGTGCTCAAAGCCGAATATAAGGTTGAGGGGGGTAAACTCATTAAGGTTCAGCTTGAGAGGGAGGATAATAAAATAAAGGCCATAAAAATTACCGGTGACTTCTTTATGCATCCAGAGGAGCTAATTGACGAGCTTGAGAAATCCCTTATAGGATGCTCCATAGAAGAGTCAGCAATAACCGAAATAATAAAGCGTTTCATTGAGGAGAAGGGAGTAATATTATTGGGTGTGGCCCCGGAGGACTTTGCAAAGTGTATTGTTAGGGCTGGTGGTAGTAGTGGCTGAGAAGTGGCGCCTACTAGACACGGGTCTCAAAGATGCATTCTATAATATGGCTTTGGACGAGGCTATAGTCATAGCTAGGTCTAAAAATTTGGTGCCGAATACATTGCGCTTCTTTAGATGGGAGCCGTCAGCAGTTTCCATAGGATACTTCCAGAGCATGGAGGAGGAAGTGGATGTGGAAGCATGCAATAGATTGGGTATCGATTATGTTAGGAGGAGGACTGGCGGTGGAGCCGTATACCATGACCGTGATGGTGAATTAACATATAGTATTGTAATAAGTGAGAATCACCCATTAATCTCAAGGGACTTCCAGAAAACCTATGAGATATTGTGTTCTGGACTGGTTAGGGGCTTAAGGCTTCTAGGAATTCCAGCGGAGTTTAAGCCAATAAACGACATAGTTATTGGGGGAAAGAAGATATCTGGAAACGCCCAGACCAGAGGAATGGGCATTGTGCACCAGCATGGCACAATATTACGTGATGTTAATCCTAAGCTAATGTTCACGGTTCTCAAGGTTCCAAGCGAAAAAATCCGTGACAAAATGATAAAGTCTGTTGAGGAGAGGGTGACGTCAATAAAAAGTTATTTGGGGAGGGAAGTGACCTTTGAGGAGCTGAAGAATGCCTTGATTAGTGGTTTTGAGGAGGCATTAAATATTGAACTGGTCCCTGGGGAAATAACAGATTTTGAGGAGCGAATGGCTATGAAATTGAAGATGGAAAAATACTCCACTAGAGAATGGAATTTCAGGAGATAAGAACCGTATTCTTTTTTCTAGATAGTGAAATCTATCCTTTCTCACATATACTGGAACTATGTTTTTTCCCTATTACTTTGAGATTCATAACTTATATTTTTAGGGCTTCTCTACAAAGCTAGCAAGCGCGGACACTTATGCTTGAGGGGGCATTAAATTGTCGAAGAAAAGGTCAAGACTCGAAATTTACCTCGAAGTTTTGGAAACAATTATGTCTGGATACAGCAAGCCAACAAATATAATGTATAAGTGTAATCTCTCATGGATATCCCTCAAGGAGATCCTAGACTCGCTCGTCGAGAAGGGATTGGTCAAGGTGGTTGAGAAGAATAAGAGGCGGCTATACTTGATAACGGAGAGGGGACGGGGAGTCGTAAATCGACTAGAGGAAACCTACAATCTGCTCTCAGCATAAACAACAATAATCTTCCCACTTTTATGCCATTGTTCTAAACACTAGAACAATTGTTCCAATAATTAGCATTAAGGATGCCATTGCATATTTCTAATATTGGTGTTTAAGATGATGACCCGAATCTTTGGAAAAGTTACTTTATCACTCCTCCTGACATCTCTGCTGGCAGCATTCCTGCCCCTAACATTCCTTGCTCTTACTACATTAGCCCCACCACGAAATAACCAGGGCATAATTGCATCCGGCCGCGCAACTCTACTAAAATTTTCATCCTACGAGGAGCTAAGAACATTCCTGAACAGAAGTTGGAGTTCTTCGCGGAAGGTAATTATCACATCTAAAGATCCATTTCTCGCCCAGCGAGTCTCAACTTACTCTGAGGCCACTATGCACACCGCTTTTGACGTGGGATATTCGAAGACAAACGTTCAGGTTGAGGGCGTGGATGAAGCCGACATCGTAAAGACTGATGGCAGATGTATATATTTGGCTCTAGGCGAAAGGGTTCTGATAGTTAGAGCATACCCGCCCGAGGATGCTTATGTAACCTCCGAGATCCGCTTAAACGGGACCATCTTAGGGCTCTTCATAAGTAATGGTAGTCTGGTCGTAATCTCCATTAACGATCACATTTATTATGCCAAGATTGAGGAGGAAGAGGGCTATAGGGAATATAGGAAGGTATGGTCCATAGGTCCGCAGACATCAGTACTCGTTTATGATGTTGAAGATAGCGAAGCACCCAACCTCATTAGGAATGTCACTTTAAGTGGAGTATACTTTAACTCTAGGATGATTGGAGATTACGTCTATGTTCTAGCGTCTTCGCCAGCATATCTAGTGAATAGTGAGCCCATTCTACCAGAGATTCTTGATGGAACTCGAATTATGAGGGTTGATCCAGCGCAGATTTACTATTCTAATAGCTCAGATTTTTATAATGCATTTACAGTTATCGCCGCCATAAACATTCGGGATCCAAATGAGACCATCGCCTACGAGACATTTCTATTCGGCTATGCGAGCTGCATCTACGTCTCCTTAAACAATATATATGTTGCGGTGCCGAAATATTTTGAGAGCCCCAGCACCGAGATTCATAGAATCCGCATCGAAGGCGGTAAGATAACTTATGAGGCTAGTGGCGTTGTTCCCGGAACAGTTCTAAATCAATTCTCAATGGACGAGTATAATGGTTACTTCAGAATAGCCACAATGGCTAATCAAGAGATAATGGCTGGAGATTTACGTGATCAGGCGATGATCACAGTAGGTACCAACGTTTACGTACTAAACATGAGTTTAACAGTTATTGGCAAGCTTGAGGGGTTGGCTCCGGGCGAGCACATGTATTCAGCTAGGTTTATGGGTGACCGCTGCTACCTAGTAACATTCAAGAAGGTTGACCCGCTCTTCGTGGTAAGTCTCGAGGACCCATCTAATCCTAGGGTTCTTGGCAAACTCAAAATACCGGGATACTCCAATTACCTCCACCCATATAACGAGCGCCACTTAATTGGCATAGGTAAGTGGACTGTTGAGGATGAGGAGGGCGACTTCGCTTGGTATCAGGGCGTAAAGATAGCGCTCTTCGATGTGAGTGATGTTGAGCACCCTAAGGAGAGAGATAGCTTCGTGATAGGTGATAGGGGGACTGAGTCGCCAGTTCTATACGATCATAAGGCTTTATTGTTTAATAGGGACCTTGACCTCCTTGCAATACCAGTTCTAGTTGCCGAGATAGATGAATCCAAGTATCCTGATGGAGTCCCACCATATATTTACGGGGACTATGTTTGGCAGGGTCTCTACGTCTTCAATATTACGGAGAGCAGTATAGTTTTGAGGGGTAGGATAACGCATATAAGCGACCAAGAAGAGTTCCTTAAAAGCGGATACTGGTTCTACTCAGAGTATAGTATTAAGCGGGCACTCTACATAGACAGCATACTGTACACAATCTCAAATAAAATGATAAAAATGAATGATCTTGTAAGCCTTGAGGAGATAGGAACTATAAATCTTCTATAGGTGAGGAGTGCACCCCTTGCCTATTTTTGGCCCCTTATTATTTTCAGTATCTCATTTACTATGACATCTGGCGGGGTCATTAAATCGTTGCAGTATACGTCTTTCAGGAGACCTCTCTTCCGGTAGTAGTCTATTAGGGGCTCTGTGCTTCTCCTATAGACTTTCAGTCTCTCACTTATGACCTCAGGTTTATCATCCTCCCTTTGATAGAGTTCGCCGCCGCATATGTCACAGATCTCGTCGACTTTAGGCTTTAGAGTGAGACGGTTATATATGGCCCCGCATCTTCTGCATGTAAGCCTGTTAGATAGACGCTGAATTATTATCTCGTCTGGAACATTAAGATTTATGACGACATCGATGCTTGTAATTTCCTCTAGGGCTTCGGCCTGCCCTATAGTTCTTGGGAAACCATCCAATATGAAGCCTTTCTGAGCATCCGGTTTCTTTAATCTCTCAATTAGCAATCCAATTATTATCTCGTCTGGAACAAGCTCGCCCCTATCACTATATTCCCTAATCTTTCTTCCAATCTCCGTCTGCGCCCTTATCTCCTCACGAACCATGTCGCCAGTGGATATGTGTGGTATCCCAAGGATATTGGTTAGCCTAGAGGCATATGTTCCCTTCCCAGAGCCCGGCGGACCAAGAATAACTATCCTCAATTTCGCCACCAGCACATGAATTTTTGTCAGAGTATCATATGCATATTTCTCGGTTAACATTTTTCGATAAAAGTATTTTGGCAATGCGATTTTTCTCAAACCATTAAAATTTTCACTGCCAATGTGCAAAAGAAATACATAAATATATAAAAATTGTGAATTTTAGTTTGATGATGCGAGATGGCTCGGCGGGCTAAGAGTGAAGGTCAGAAGATGCTTAGGGCGGTCGTTGTTCTCCTTCGGAATACAACTTGGAAGTGCGGTAAGGTTGAGAGGCTTGTTATTCAGTATCTTCAGAGCCACCTCCTGAAGTATGGTTCTCCAAGATCGTCTGTTATGGAGATGGCGCAGTACTTTAATTTGAATGGTAAGCAGAAGAGCGAGTTCTTTGATGCCTTAAGGAGGCTGGAGAAGAGACACATAATAGAGATAAGGAGGCTTTAACCCAAACCACACCTTTATTCTTTTATTGCAAAATCAATCTTAGCATAAAATTCTTTTTCGGATCAGTTGATACCTCCCTATCTCTCGAATAGCCTCTCCCTCCTAGAGGGCAGAGGCCTAATAAGATGGGGTTTCCAGATTCTCATTTTGGTGGGATTAAAAATAGGGTGGTTTGGCTCCTTGAATTTTAAGTTATGTTCTCAAGGTCTCTTGGAAGAGCTTTTTCACAGCGGATATCCGTGATTTCTGCGCTAGAACATCCTTTGTTATGAAGTCTAGGGCCTTCTCAGGGCACCATTCCACACACTTTGGGTTGCCATCGCATGTGTCGCATACAAATACAACCTTTTTATCTGGATGGAGCATTATGGCTCCGTAATCGCATGCTTCAATGCACCATCCACAACCATTACACTTATCCTCATCAACCATTATTATGCCGGTTGTCTCAGACTGCTTCAGTGCATCGCGTGGACATGCTGCCACGCAGGGCGCATCTTCACAGAGCCTGCATGAAAGGGACATATTTACGATGGTATCTAATCGGACAACTCTTATGCGTGATTTCAGCGGATTAAAAACTTTCTCTTTCTCGAATGAGCATATGTATTCGCAGACGCTGCATCCAACGCACTTCTCGGGGTCTGCTGAAACGAACTTTCTTGTATGTATATGCGACATCTCATTTCTCCTCCATTAACTTACCTTTCAGTTTGTTAACGCCGTTATTAAAGTTTACCCTTAACTATGTGGGCTAAATCCTCTAACCCCAGCTCGGTGAGCTTCTCAATTGTTGGGACACCCTCCCTTGTCCAGCCCCTATGCGCATAGTAATCGTCGAGCATAAAGTCCAGCTCCTCCTGCGTTATATAGCTGCCTTTAGATACGGTCTCATCTGGGATTGGTGTTGTCATAACCTTGATTGGTAGATGGTCATCCTTCCTCGTGAGGCCCTCCCTAATATTATATAGTCTTGCTAGGTTGCTCAGCCTCTCACCAGTCTTCTTTAGTTCCTCAGCCGTCATCTCGATTCCAGTTACAAGCGTGTAGTATTTGGCTAGGTCCTCAAATCCCTTATAGTAAACGCCCCTAGAGAACTTGCATACGATTAGCGAGTCAATTATCATGTATAGGTCCTCTATCTCAATAACGAGCTTAGACCTTCCCTTCTCAAACTTGAACCTATCAACCTTCCCGGCTATATCTAGGGCGTATGCTCCATGCCTATTGTGGTCTGCTCCACGGAATGAGACCGCGTATCCTACGGCTGCAGTCTTAAGCCCCCTAATATCATAGCCGGTCATCTCAAGTCCCTTAATGTGGTTAGCGAACTTCTCAGCACCCTTCCCAATTATTTCAGCAGCCCTCTTAACACCCTCAGCCAATATGTTACCTAGCCCCTCACGCTTACCAATCATCTCGGTAAGCTTAACCATTGCCTCAGCATTACCGAACCTTAAATCTAAACCACCAGTATCCTCTTTAGTGAGGATTCCATGCTCATAACAGTCCATTGCAAAGCCAACAATATTACCGGCGGATATAGAATCCATGCCATAGTAATTGCATAAGTCTATAGCCTTAATTATGGCATCCATGCGGTCAACGCCACAGTGGGGTCCAAAAGCCCAAAGTGGCTCATACTCAACCCTAGCCATAGTCCCCTTATACGGTCCCTCAGGCACGACCGCTATGTGCTCACATCTCATGGCACATGATGAGCAGCCAATAATCTTCGTAACGAAGCGCATGTTAAGGTATTCGCCGCTAACCTTCTCAGCCCCTTCAAATACGGCGTTCGTGAAGTTTCTTGTTGGTAGGCAACCGAGTGAGTTATGGACTAAGACGTTCTGTGGGGTTCCAAGGGTTCTATATTTGACAGTTGCCGGGCCCTTCATCCTTTCATGCAGAATCTTAACGAATTCGAGGAATTCCTCTGGCTTAGCTACTGGAACATCTTTTGTTCCCCTAACGGCTATGGCCTTAAGGTTCTTTGAGCCCATAACAGCGCCCATGCCGCATCGTCCAGCGGCCCTAGTCTTATCATTAATTATGCATGCAATCCTCGAGAGCTTTTCACCAGCCAAACCTATTGCTGCAACACGTATGTAGTAGTCGCCAAGATCTTCCCTAATAATGTCTTCTGTCTCCTGCGGTGACTTCCCCCAGAGGTGCTTTGCATCCATGATCTGGACGCTGTCATCATCTATCCAGACGTAAACGGGCTTCTCGGCTTTACCCTCAAATATTACAGCATCGTAGCCGGCCCTCTTAAGTTCAGCACCGAAGAAACCGTGCGACTTAGCCTCACCAACACCATTAGTAAGCGGAGATTTTGCGACAAAAGCATGCCCATTTCCACCTGTAGGCGCAACTGTTCCACTGAATGGGCCGGTTGTGAGGATTAGGGGGTTTTCTGGGCTAAGCGGGTCTATACCGGGCTCAGAATTGTCTATTAGTAAGCGTATGCCTAAGCCTATTCCCCCAATATACTTTTTCGCCATCTCCTCCTTTAGGGGCTCTGTTCTAGTTCTGCCGTTAGATAAATTCACCCTCAAAATCCTACCAGCATAACCAAACAATACTCTTATCCTCCCCAATTTAGGGAATTAGAGAAAAAATGTAAGAACTTGCTTATAATTTTTTGTTTTTCATAAGGCTATTAAGTAACTGCCTATCTTCTACTTTAATAATGTGGCTTCAAGAGCTAGGAAGAAGACGGCTTTTCAACAATAAATATGTTTTTTGAGAAGATTTTTGGCTACTTGGAAGGTGCGTTTTGCTAAATCGGAGATTCTACTGTTATCGTAGCCTATAACGAAGCTCCTTAAGCGATCATTTAGTGGTTCTATCCATTTCTTTGGTAGTTTTTCTGCTCCGAGCATCACTCCTAGAATTGACCCCACCGTGGCACCATTACAATCAGTATCCCAGCCACCCATCACGCTTATAGTTATGCCCTTCTCATAGTCTCCGCCACTATATAACAGTCCCATAACCACCAATGCAGCATTGTTTATAGTGTGGACGAAGTGGTACTGCCCATACTTCTCGTTTATCTTATTCCACGTATCCCTCCAGTCGCTGAACTGCTTACTCCATTCCATGACATTTTTTATAGCTTCGGTAAGCCTAGACTTCTTTGGGATCGCAGATAAACCTATCTCAATTACTTCCTCAATATTGACTGTTGCGAACGCCGCGCTTATCATAGCGCTAACAAACATCTCACCATATATGCCGTTCTTAACATGTGAGAGAGAAGCATCCTTATACGCTAATTCAGCGGCCAACTCCGGATCGCCCGGCGCAACATAACCCCAAGTATCGGCTCTAATCTGTGCGCCGATCCACTCCCTATAAGGATTCATATATGTGGCTGTCTCAGGAGGCTGTAAGCCATTAACTAAATTCCTGTAAGCCGCCCTTTCGGCGGTGTAAACCTGCAAATATGGTAGTAGGTGAAGCCATGTCTCACCAACGTTCATCGTAGTAAAGTTTAGACCATAATTTTCTAAGATGTGCAAGTTGATTATAGTGTAGTCTATGTCATCATCGCGGGCCATACAGCTTATCTGACCGCGTAAAACACCCATTTTGGTTCTCCTAAACATATCTTCAATATAGGAAAGTCTGTCCCTTAACCATCTAGGAGCATCTTCCGGAAAGTTATGTATCGGTGGAAAATAGTCCTTCAGCGGATACTCGCCCGCAATATTCAGCCATGTTTCAATCTGCTCTTTAGTGAGCCCTTCAACGGGTTTTCCAAGCAAGCAGCCAGCGCAACGACCAAGCCAACCACCATAAATCCTGTCAAACAACTCTTCATCAGAAAGTTTAATCCCCATTCTCTCAAGTTTTCTTGGTCTCTCAGCAATTATTTCATGAAGATTAGACGGTTCCTTATATGGAAAACTCGGCTTAAGCGGACACCGTTCTAGCTCCTCTAAGAAAACTTTTAACTCCGATATTGTCCTAATGTCAATTTTCAAAAGATTCTCTGACACTTCTGTGACATCATATCCCTCTTCCTCTCTCTGCTTTACTTCATCTACTGCTATCTGTTTAAATTCCTTAAGGGACATTTGACCACCAAAATACGAGGTGTATTGTGATATTATTGATTAAAGTAATTCATATGTTTTCAGCCGAACCCTCAAAAAAGGATATCTTAAGGATTTAGACTTATACATGGCTGCAAAAGGTTATATGAACTTATGGGACTCCACTCTGAAGTACTAAAATATGCTATCTCTATGGAGCAGCTTGATCGCCTCTAATTATACCTGTCTCAGTCTTCACCTCAGGCCTAGCATGTTTCTTAAGCCACCTAGCAACCTCCGCTAAAACTGGATGCCCCGAGACATCTAGGACTGGTATCTCTAAGCCCCCAACCCTAATAAATGGGGAGTATTTTGGCATCAAGGCGAAATTAACGGAGCTCCAGAAAATTCTGCCCTTAAGATAGTTTTCCATAAGCTCTTCTGTATCTGGCGCCAGTGAGAAGTAGACGAAGATTATACCCTCAGCCCACTGTGCCATTACCGGTAGGCCTGAATGTATGAGCCTAGCAAACATTTGATCTAGCGCATCCCTTGAAAATTGAAAGAAGTCGAGAATGACTATTTCCTTGGCTGGCTTATATATTATTTTAACCTTGCCCTTACTTCTCCTCGAACTCTCTTCGCCACCCATAAAAATTCTATCCTCCAACCTATCATATCTTATTCCGCTGCTTATAACCTAATTTCTGGATCAGGAATTTATTTAACCCTATCTCTCCCTTAATCCATCTCTAACATATCTTTAGGACATAGATCGTGAGAAGTGTCGAGCCGCTTTTATTTCCCCTAAAACGAAGATTAAATCGCGCAATTACCTGAAAACCCATTTCGAGATAAAATATGCCTTCTATTGAATTCTCCCGCCCATTTCTCCCTCCATTTTACAAGAACTTATCTCGAAGTATACAAAAAATTATGAAAAGTAAGATTAGTGCAATACGCAAATTTTATGTTACATTCATACCTCAAAAGTGAGGGCTCCCGGGGGTAAGGGTGTTTGTTGCCAGATATGATGTCGGATGAGATTAAGGTGTCAACCCACGCGGAGGATCTAAAGTTCCGCCTAGCAACAGTTGAACTTCTTAGAACTGCCAAGAAATATTATACTTATAGGGAGTTGGCTGCTAAAACCGATCTCCCAGTAACAGTTTTGAGTAGATATGCTAAGGGGCATGTTCTCCCAAACCTTGAGAGGGCTCGTAAGCTCTGGGATGCACTCTCTAAGATGGTTGGGCTGGAAAATGAATTTAAAAGGAGGCTCAAATTTAATAGTGACGGATACTTTGATAACACGCTTATTGTTGGGGATATAATCCTCCTTAGACAGGCTGCAAACTATGCTATAGCGAGGTTCGCCGGTAAGAGAATAACGAAGGTCTTAACGGCCGCTGTTGATGGTATTCCGCTTGCAACAATGGTTGCCAATGCCTTAGGAGTTAACTTAGTCGTTGCTAAAACGACTAAGGAGGTTGGTGTCCCCTCATTCCTTGAGGAGACATATGTCTTAAGCGATTCAGGTTATACTCTAACTCTCTACATTCCAAGGGACTCCATCAAGAAGCGCGATAGCATCCTAATAGTTGATGATATCATAAAGAGTGGGGATACTCAGAGTGCACTCTTAAATCTCGCTTATAAGGCGAAGTCTGAGGTTGCTGGAATATTTGCGATGATAGCCATTGGAGATTCGTGGACAAAGAGAATTAAGATTCCACCGGACTGCCAAGTCGAGATAATCCTTAGACTAAACTAACATAATTCACCAAAATATTTATTGAGATGAGGCATTTTTAGAGTTGTAGACTACCGTGTCTTCTCCCGTTTCTTCCACCTTAGATTCCGGCTTCTACAATTTCGGCACTTCACAGCTGTAGGAGCATTTCTAGCCCCACAGGACCTACATATTTTCATGTAGAGTCTCTTCCTCTGCGCTATACTCCGCTTCAGTGGGTCGACTATTGGCATCTTAAATCGGCCTCTAATATTGACAACAAGAAATATGGTGGGCTAAATATATTTTTTGGTTTATGGGCTGAATTGGTCCCTATACCATTTAGCAAATTCCCTTAAGGCTCTAGCCCTATGCGAAATTTTATTCTTCTCCTCAATTGTCATCTCTCCAAATGTCTTTCCAGGCTGCTCGTCCGGCTCAAATATTGGATCGAATCCGAATCCACCGTATCCCCTAGCTACCCTAGTAATTCTGCCCTCGACAAAACCGCGGAAGTATTTGACGCTTCCATCGGTATCTGAGAAGGCTACAACCGATTTGAACCTAGCCCTCCTATTCTCAATCCCCTCTAGGAGTTTGAGTATGCCATCCAATCCAATCTTCCTATAGACGTATGAGGAGTATGGCCCCGGAAAGCCGTTAAGTGCATCTATGAACAGCCCGGCATCCTCAACTATAACTGGCAGATTTATCTTGCGCGCAGCATCGATTGCGCTTGCCTCCGCAATACTCTCTATGTCATCATCCTGAATCTCTATGGTTTTCACCCTGACCATGGCGACTGAAATATTGTATTCGGCTAGAACCCGCCTCGCCTCATTAAACTTGTGCATGTTCCCGGTTGCGAAGAATATTAGCTTACCATATGGGAAGGCTCTGCCCAGCGTCAAACTAGATTTCACCTCCCCACAATATATCTTCCTCTCCTCTCAATCTCCCTAATCTTGTTTATGACATCCTTAGTGATTTCATCCCCCATAATCTCCCTATAACCATCAATAACAGCATTAAAGCACTCGTCAGCATATTTATAATGGGTGCTTGCCAGAGCCCTTCTCATCAGATGCAAATCTACACCCCTAGCCTCAAGATCAACGCTCTGCTCACTGAGGCCGAAATCCACAAAGACTATCCTTCCACTAGGCGTTAGGATCATGTTTGATGTAGTTAGGTCCCCATGTATTATGCCGGACTTATGGAGCTTTCCAACAAGCCTGCCAATCTCCCGACAGAGTCTAACCCTATCCTCACTTGGCAGATCATTAAGTATCTGCTTGATCTGCTTGCCCTCAACAAACTCCATGATTATTGTCGCCTCTTCAAGGTCGACTAGAAATATTATTGGTGTCGGAACCCCAGCCTCCTTAGCCTTATGAATCATTTGGGGTTCATGCTTAGTCCTCCTAATCTGAAGGGCTCTATCGAGCTCTGCCACCCTATACTTCTTTGGGTGTCTCCTCTTGAATATAACCTTCCTACCGCACCACTCCTCGAGGTATATGCTTGCCTCAGCCCCCCTCTTTATCAACACGCCCAAAATCTCCACCGCCTAGCAGCATATGCCTACGCTACTGCTCAACCCACGGAACCTCAACCTCGTCAAGCCTCCACTTAAGCTTAACGTGGCTCCTCTCTATAGGTATAGTTAGGCCATGTTTGTAGCATAGGACGCCTGTCCAAGCTATCATGGCACCATTATCTGTAGCATACTCCTTCGGCACAACGCAGAACCTCGCACCATGCTCTTCACACATCACTCTGAGCATATCTTGCAGCCTCTTGTTTGCAGCAACCCCACCAGTTAATAGGACCTCGGGCTTCTCGGTGTGGGCTAAAGCCCTCTCAGTAACCTCAGTAAGCATTGAGAACGCTGTCTCCTGAAAGCTGAAGCATATATCCTCAAGAGGATACTTTCCCTCACGCAGTAGATTGATGGCTGCGGTCAATAGCCCACTGAAGGATAGATCCATACCCTTCACTGTATATGGCAGTTGTATAAACGATTTCCCCCGGGACGCTAGCTCCTCAACTATCGCGCCTAGAGGCTTATCTGCCCTAGGCCTAAGCCCAGCCTCCCTAGCAAATACATCTAGGCAGTTTCCAACAGCTATATCTAATGTCTCGCCGAAAACCCTATATCTCCTAGCCTCAAAAGCCGCAACAATAGTGTTGCCGCCCGAAACATATAGGGTGACTGGATCCCTAGCCCCGCTAACCATCTTACCTATCTCTATATGGGCAACGCAGTGGTTGACTCCAACGAGTGGCTTATTAAGATATGCTGCTAGGGCCCTAGCAGCTGTTGCACCCACTCTCAGGCATGGGCCCAGGCCCGGACCCTGAGAGAACGCTATTACGCTTATTTCTCTGGGCTTTAACCCGGCCCTATTGAGGGCTTCGGCTATAACCCTTCCGGCCACAATCGTATGGTGCCTTGAGGCTTCCCTTGGATGTATGCCACCCCTCTCCGGAACATAGACATCGTTTACATTTGCCAGTATCTCACCATCAAATGATGCTATTCCAACCCCAAAATCGTCAGCCGTGCTTTCGATGCCTAGGCAATAGCCCTCTAGACCTCTCATAAAATCAAAATAGGTATCGGTCTCTCATAAAGGTTAAGGGGTTGATGTAACCTAGTCATGTTCAATATATTTATGTGCTAGAATCGCACTAATAAAATTATAGTGAGGGATCGCGCAATAGTGGGAGAGGGATATGCCCAAACAGAATGATCTAGAGCAGAAGGCGCTTGATATAATAATGAGTAGGGGTGAGAAGGGCATACTCCAATCCGAACTATGGCGCGAAATGAACGCTAGCAGCAGAGAGGGTTCGCGAATATCAATTAGACTCGAGAGTAAGGGGCTAATATACCGTGAGCCGGAGCTCTCCAAGGGGCGATGGACATATAGGATCTACTCTAAGCGCCACCCAATCTCCATAGACTCAATAATTGACTGCCCATGCTTCTCATGCGAGGAGAACTCGCGATGCGGGGCTGGTGGCAAAGTCTCCCCAAATGACTGCGAGAAGCTAACACAATGGATCCTTCAGGAGATGGAAAAGTAGGGGCATTTATCCCTCGGTGGATTAATAGTTGTCTGGGAGATGGCTTGAGAGGAGGAAAAGAGACTACTATTATAGGAGGGCTAAGGAGGAGAATTATAGGTCGCGGGCAGCCTACAAACTCCTCCAGGCGATAGAGAAGTATGGTTTCATGCGCCCCCATGATGTTGTTATCGATTTGGGTGCTGCACCAGGTGGATGGCTTCAAGTGGCAAGGCAGATTGTCGGTGATAAAGGATTTGTTTTAGGCGTAGACATTAGGGATATTGAACCCCTTCAATATAGTAATGTTCACACAATTATTGGCGACGTAAGAGAGGAGGATACATTAAGGAGGATTAAGGCCATCTTACCCCGCCCAGCCGACGTAGTAATCTCTGACCTATCGCCCAATGTTTCAGGTGTTTGGGAGCTCGACCATGCTAGACAAATAGAGCTCGCGGAGCAGGCCCTAAAAATAGCCCTTTCAACTCTCAGAAGGGGTGGGAACATTTTCATAAAAGTCTTTCACGGAGATCTATTCGATGAGTTTTTGAGAAGCGTAAAGAGATATTTTGGTCGGGTTGAGATTTTCAAGCCGAAAGCCAGTAGGAAGGAGAGTGCGGAAATCTACATAGTTGGGATGGATTTTAAGCCCCCTTAGCAACACTCACGATCGTTTCTACAATAGTTTTTAATCCGTTTACCCCTGCAACTTCCCTTCGAATCATCTCAATATTCCTCCTATATGAGTCATCTCTTAGAATTTTGTTTATGGCTTTGAGGAGCGTTTCCATATTCACATCGCTCTGCTCAATAACCTCCGCCACACCCATATCCCTAACCCTTATAGCGTTATTCATCTGCTCAGTGTGGCTTGGTGTTGGTATGAGAACCATGGGCTTACCATAATAGATGCATTGCGATATTGTTCCATGACCAGCTCTGGAAACAATAACGTCAGCTGCCTTCAAATACTCGAATCTGTTAGGAATCCAGTTATATACGGTTAAGTGCCCATGCTTAGACACCACTATTGGGTTGCTTGGATCACCAGTAGACATAACAATCTGATAGTCTCCTGGGAAGTTTGCAAAGATTCTCCTTAAAACTTCAATTATGTAGGCCCGCTCCTTTAATGGGCCGCTTATAGGGGCAAATATTAGCGGCTTATCAACATCTAAGCCCAGTCTCTCACGTATCTCCTCCTTGCTTGGTAGCTCATCTGGGCAAACTGGCAGTATTGGACCAACGAACCTCACGCGCCTAAAGTATGCAATTGGCATCCTAAGATTTCCAGCTGATATCGTGTATGGTGGTGGGAAATCAGGGATTAGGAGTGGAAGTGTCCCACTAACCCATATTTTACCTATTATTGCTAACCCCCCAGTCTCTGTAAGCTTCGCAAGTCTAAGGAGCCTCTTCCTTCTGGGTATTATTATCTGGAACTGGTTTACTATGCAAAGGTTTGGGATGCCAAGAGCCCTAGCAGCTAGTAGGGGTGAGACTCGCGAGTCCGAAACGACAACATCGGGCTTAAATGCCCTCATAAACTTGATTTCAGATTCAATCTGCCTAGTAAGTATTAGGGCAGCTAGGAAAGGGCCGGGATTAGCAACTGTCTGCCTAAAATCTATTGTCCCATCCGGCTTAACCATAACCTCCATTGATGGTGGCTCAACCACTGGATAGCCTTCATTCTTAACGTACTTAACGGCGTCCTTATATGTTGAGAACAGTATTTCAGCACCCATCTCCCTAAGCTTATTAGCTATGGGTATGCAACGCCCAACATGCCCAAACCCTATACCACACACTCCCAAGTAAACTCTCATAATGAACCCCTTTTAATCTGCCCTTTTAACTTGGATCAGACTATAATTGTGATGGGTACATGATTCTAACTAGAAGATCATGGAATAAACACTCTTAACATTTTTGGAAAATCGGTTTACGTAGATTATAATAGAAGCCCGAATATGATTATGTATAGGGTTAGTAGCGCGATTGCCATCAACAGATTTCTCTTCCACCTTCCACGACTCCAAGATATGCCCAGCGGAACGCCTACTAGGAAGCCTATGATATGCCCTAAATAGCCCACCTCAGGCTCACCGATTCCAGTATAGACTGCCAAAATATTGTAGATGAAGTATAATATGGCGACTAATCCCAAGGGCATTAGGAATAACCATGAAAATTTGAGGGGCTTAATGAGCATAACCATAGCAACCAGTGTGAATATAGCCGCTGACGCCCCAACCATAATAACATTAGGTTCATAGAAGAATAAGCTTAAAATAAATGAGAGAGAGCCACCAAGAAAGAAGGCTGCCAGCATCTTAGACGATCCAATCTCCCTTTCGATCGCTCCTCCAAAAACATACAGGAATAACATGTTCCCGATTAAATGAGCTAAATTTGCGTGGATAAATATGGATGTTACTGGCGTCCAGAAGAAACCCCTCCTAAGGTTCTCGCCACTAAAGTATAGGGCGCTTATAAACGGATTATCTGTGAAGTATAGATGGGCTATTGTTGCAAGCACACATAAAATGATCAGCAGGATGGTTTTCTTCAAACCCTCATCTCACCACTCACAAATTTCATACATTCTCTCCAGATAAGTATTTGGATCAGTCTCCCTAACTACGCCCCTATCAACATCAATTATGTATATAGCGTGAAGTCTCGCGTTTTTTATTTCCTCAATACTTACTGGTGGATTACTATAATATAGGTCGCATAAGGCTTTTATCTCCCTTATTTCACTAGGAGTTCGATAGCGCGGAGGCTTAGCCAACGCTGACGGAAACCATAAAGTATAATATGGTGGGGTTGCCAAAGCAAATTTTTCAGCGTAACCACTATATCTTGTTATTTTACTAGTAACTCTAGCCTTACAATATGTTATTGGATCAACAGCATGCTCCGGTGGAACATAACCAGTCTCAACCTCAACAATCAAGCTGCCTAGACCTTTCAGGGCATATATGTCGCATGACAGCCCATTCAAGGCATACTCTAAATCAACATAGTAACCACCTAAAATAAGGTATTTTGCACACACAATTTCCATGATTGAGTGATTAATTTTGACGGCATTCCTCCTATATAAGAGAATTAGTTTATCCCTCAACCTAAAAATCTGCTGGCAAACCCTCTCACTCTCACCACTACACAACCTATTAACAATAAGATTCAAATCTTCCTCAAACCGCTCAACAGACCTCTCCAACACCACTCTCCAAAAAATATTAAATTTTTAGATTTAAAAATTTGTGCAAAAGATCTTATATACTGAGAGATTTAAATAATTAAGTGCCAAGCCAGAAAGTAGGCTTTAAGCACTGCGTTTAAGCAAAGAGCACGCCAGCCGAAACGGCTGAAGGCTGGTGTGCGATAAAGACTTTGCTTAAACGGGCCGGACAGTGCTTAAGGCTTAGATCTGGCTTGGCACTTAATTTTGTTGAGTCAATATGCTTATTCGGTTTTCGTTCGATTATATGTGTAGTACAGCATCTATTTAAACTGTGCAGAGATTATGTTGAGTGACAAAGCTTGGTTATCTTCATTTAAGCGACCCATAGGTCATTTAGAAAGGCTCCAAGTTATTCTTAGTCACGTTCAAATTCATTACCACAATAGCTTGGTTATACTTTCCTCATTGTTCGGATTCTATCTTCTTTAGTTGTCTCCTATACATTTCTACTATTTCGTCCACTCTTGTCGCGTCTTCTGGAGATTTGTCCGTGCGGTATCTTCCTGTAAACCTTGGGAACCTTATTGCTAGCCCGCTCCCCTTCCTTATTAGGTCTCTTGCGCATGTGTGGATTGGGCTTAGGGTTATCTCCGCGCCAATAACTTCTATAACCATTTTGGGTAAGAACCATACATCTGCCTCAAGGTTTGAGTTCACTCTTGGATGCCTATGCCCTATCCTATATGGCTCAAGCATCTTTGGTAGGCTCTGCAGATCTTCATCCGTGAAGCCTGATCCACACTTACATATTGTTTCGAATGTGTCATTTTCATGGTTGTAGGCTGCTAGAAGTAGTGCACCATATGTTCCAGCCCTCCTACCCCTCCCATAGAATGCTCCAACAACAACTAGGTCAACTGTGTCAATCATCTCGCTCTTATAATCGCGCTTATATTTTATCCAGAGCCAGCCTCTCGCACCAGCCTGATAAACCGCATCGCCGCTTAATGATTTGCAGACAAGCCCCTCACATCCGGCCTCAACAGCCTCCTCAAAGAATCTCTCTAGATCTTCGACATTATCCACTATCAGATACTTCGCTAACTGAAATCTATCGCTCTGCTCGATTATTTTCTCAAGAATCTCGTGCCTAACTGGATAGGGATCCAGCGTCAGATCTCTTCCATCAACATAAAGGACGTCGAATGCGAACAGCGAGACTGGATACTCACTTGCCGCCTTAGCAATGTCATATTTGCGTCTCCTATGCATGAGCTCTTGGAAGGGCATCATCTCACCAGTATCTAGGTTTACGGCGACGCACTCGGCTTCTATAATCGCTTCCTTCGCCTTTACATGCGTCCTGATCAACTCAACAGCATCTGGATACTGGCTTGTTATATTCTCAAGCCTCCTAGAGAACAATATTATTTTATCCTTGTCCTTGTGAGCTTGTATTCGCTCCCCATCATACTTGTATTCGGCTATGCACTTTCCGCCCAACTTCTCGAGTATTTCGTTTGGCGAGGATAGTCTCTCAGCCAGCATTGGCCTAATAGGATTCCCAACTGATACTCTAAAGTTTTTGAGGGCTTCAATTCCACCCTCGGCAACGGCTTTCGCAACCTTACCTAGATCGGAGGATATGTTATATGCCCTCTCGATTATGTCCCTAGCGTTCTTTCCTCCACCGTAAGCTATCGCTAGGGCGTCTAGAACGGTCATGTCAGCTATTCCAAGGCGTAGCTTCCCGGTAACGGTTCTAATTATATATTTCGCATCCTTAGGCGATGCATCAGCCAGAAGCCCAGCCAAAAGATTCACCTTTAAGTCCACAGAGCCCTCTCCAGACGCCTTCGCTATTTTATCAAGCGTCTGATAAACCCTCTCAACAGTTAATGGCTTCCGGAAAAATGATACTTGACGCCTCTTCTCAAGAAAATTCTGCGCGGTCTCTCCTAAATCTCCAGTCCTTGCAAGATCCTCATCTATCTCGCTCTCTTTACGCCCAGATGCCTTGGCAAGAGCCTTTATCGCAAGTCTCTCCGCAACACCAATCTCTATACCCATAAAGTCGGGATAAAGCTTCCCCTGAGTTAAATAAACGACTTTATCAATGATCTCCTTAGGTGTTTTCCTGAAGAAGTCAACTAGGTAATCGGTCATTTCAAGCCTCTTAGTTGTGCTCTCAATCCTCTCATATGCTTCAGTGACCAGCGAGTAGTCCACCATGAAATCCCCCAAATCAAGATATTTTAGTTAAAGCGAGCATTTAACCTTAGCTTTAGAGCAATATAGTAGAGTATATTGGGGCATGTTAATCAATAGAAAAACTTATTTAGAGTATAACAGAACCCTAATCTTGGGATGGGGCGGAGGGCATCTCAGGTAGATAGTGGGAGAAAATTGGTCTCGGAGAAATCAAGAGGGATTTCCGCCCCATCCCTCCCAAATTACTGTGAGAGACAATTTTCCCCACTTTAAAGTCTCCTCCCACAGTTTGGGCAGTATAGGGCATCATAGGGCAGAAGCTGCCCGCAATAATAGCAAAATTTTGCTTCTTGTATAGGTAGATAACGCTCTTCATGTACTGAGGGAAGTGGACGCGCCATCCTTCGCCATCTCAATCCATAATATAAATGAGTTATGCTTATCGGATATAGGGGCTCAACTAGCGTGATAAGAAGTATCCTGATGACATGCCTTACCAAAATCTGCCGATAGTATCTGTAGAGAATTATGGAGAGGGCCTCAGCAACTAAGTAAGATAGGACGAACATTGCGAAGAGGGCTGCTAGGAGCAGGAATATCTTCCACCACATATTATCACTCATCTCTTTACTTCTCCTCAAGCTATCGAGAGCCCCTAGACGCTCAATCACCATGACTGGAGTAGATAGACTAAAGATTATGGCCATTATCAGCCCCGGAAATATTAGGAGAATAAAACCTAACACCACTAGGGCTCCGACAACAAGACTTACCATTAGTAGGCGCCCAGAGAGATGGAAGGTCAGCTTCAAGTTTTTAGTGATCTCCACCCTCCTCCCCTCAAGAATTTCTGAAACACAGCCTATAACTATGCTATTACCAAAATTCGTTATTAACCAGATGATTAAAATGGAGATAGAAAAAGCCATTATCGCGGAAACTCCATAATTTACTAGCCAGGAAAGAACGCCGCCCGGCAGCTCAGAGGGCACACTGAGAGATGGTATAAAATCAGTAATAGCGTGCACCAAAACAGCATTAATTATGTTTAGGATTAAGAAAATCGCATAGAACATTTCCATCTTGGCGAAATACACAGAAAATGATTTATCCAATATCTCCAACACTGAAATTTTGCGCGCAACAAAGTTTGTCGACGCCATATAAGTCCCACAAATTAAAAAATGGGAAGGTTGGTTAGAGTCTTACTCGCACATTGGAAGTGCTGTCTAACGCCTACTTCTTTATATACTCACGGAATTTCTTGCCGCAACATTCATAGAGCTTTATGTGGACTCTAGGACCTAAATCCCACTCCTTCACGAGCTTCGCTTCTTGTCCGCAGACTGGACATTTCATCCTCATTCAGCCTCCAACCCATACTATAACAGCCATGTATATTTAAGGCTTAAATGTCAATGTGATGTTCGAGGGATCACTACCTTTTAACCCTCTTCACATATCTGTATGCCTGTAAAGCCGCCATAGCTCCCTCACCGACAGCCGTTGCTACCTGCATTCCACCACATGTGCAGTCGCCCGCTGCAAATACGCCCTCAATATTAGTTGATTGCATCCTATCAACCCTAATACATCCTCTCTCATCAACCATGATCCCAGCCTTTCTAACGATAGTTGTGGCTGGGACATTACCCAATACAATAAATACTCCGTCAACGCTAACTTCTTCAACACCCGCTTGACCTACTAGAGTTATAGATTTAACGTATATATCGCCATTTATCGACTTTACATTAGCATCCCTAAACTCAATATTCATCTTCTCACTACACTTTCGGAGTAGATCTTCATCGACTTCGCCTCTCCCACCATGAGCCACCACTATAACCTTCTTGGCGAAATTTGAGATATATAGCGCGTCCTCAAGGGCCTCATTATTAAAGCCGATTACCGCAACGGTCTTATCCTTAAAAAATGGGGCATCACAGATCGCACAGTATGACACTCCCCGACCTAGAAATTCACTTTCTCCCGGAACAGTAATCTTCTTCCTCTGCGTCCCAGTTGCAATTATAACGCTATAACCATAGTATTTGCCGCTTCTGCAGGTTACAGATCTGGGAAAACCCTTAAGATCTATATCTAATACCTCCTCCGGAAACCTTATTTCAGCCCCAAAATTCTCAGCCTGCTTAATCATCCTCTCAATAAGCTCAACGCCGGATATCCCCTCTGGAAAGCCCGGAAAATTCTCTATTAATGGTGCCTCAGCAGCCCTACCACCGGGCAAGTTGGCCTCTAAGACCAATGTCTTCAGCCCCATTCTCGAGGCATATATGGCAGCTGTCAGCCCAGCTGGACCCGCACCGATAACTATTACATCATAGATAACATTCATCTTCACACCCCACAAATATATCTTCCATTGATTCTGAAATAAATAGTGTGTGGGTTGCAGTTTTGCAATTTTAAGGCTTAATCCATGGGGTTATCAGTATAAAAATATTTATGTAATTTTCCTATTTCTTTCATTTTAGGATCATTGAAGTGTGAGGCATATGTCAAGTTTAAGTCTTGAAGAGTATATAATGAACATGGCAAATATTCTGAGGTTACATAGCGTTAGATCCACAACAAAGGCTAAATCTGGTCATCCAACGAGCTGCCTCTCAAGCGCTGAGATCGTGGCAACACTATTCTTTGGCGTAATGAACTTTGATCCGAAGCACATTAATTACTTAGACAATGATGAATTTGTCCTATCAAAGGGGCATGCTGCTCCAGTTCTATATGCGGCTCTAGCCGAGGCCGGCGTAATCCCGAGAGAGAAGATCATGACATTAAGGCAGTTCGATTCCGAGCTTGAGGGCCACCCTGTTCCTAGAATTAATGGAATAAGGGTTGCAACTGGCTCACTCGGTCAGGGGCTCTCTATAGGCCTAGGCATGGCCTACGCTAAGAGACTCCTAGGAATCAATAGGCGAGTCTATGTTCTCTTGGGGGATGGTGAGGTTGCGGAGGGGTCGGTTTGGGAGGCATTAAACCTAGCTGGAAAACTTAGGCTGTCAAATCTGGTTGCCATATTAGATATGAATAGGCTTGGCCAGAGCGAGCCAACAATGTTCCAGTGGGATTGGGAGGCCTATGCTAGAAGGGTTAGCGCCTTCGGCTGGAATGTTACAGTATGTGATGGGCATGATGTTAGGGATTTGATGAGAGCTTTTGAGGAGGCTAAGAAGTCTGATAAGCCATTCTTTATAATCGCTAAGACTGTTAAGGGAAAGGGGGTGAGCTTTCTAGAGAATATTGAGGGCAGGCATGGGACAGCCCTAAGTGATGAAGAGCTCAGCCGAGCTGAGAGGGAGATACTCCCAAAAATAGTGGACACCAATATTCAGCCAATGAATCTCATAGAGGCTAAGATACCGATTGAGCCTAGAAGGAAATACTCAATTAAGACCGAGTATAAGATCGGCGATATGATAGCTACTAGAGAAGCATTCGGAAGAGCACTTGTTAAGCTAGGTGAGCAAAACGAGAGAATGATTGTTCTAGATGGCGACGTGAAAAATTCGACGTTCACAATATACTTCTTCAATAAGTTCCCGGAAAGAAGCCTACAATGTTATATTGCAGAGCAGAATATGGTTGGTGTAGCAGTTGGGCTCCAGACGCAAGGATTCGATGTATTCCTATCATCATTCGCATGCTTCCTCTCAAGGGCCTTTGACCAAATAAGGATGGCAGCCTATTCTAGGGCAAACCTCAAAATAGCTGGCTCACATGCGGGCGTATCAATAGGTGAGGATGGGCCCTCACAGATGGGCCTAGAGGATCTAGCTCTCTTCAGAGCAGTCTTCGGCAGCATAGTCCTATATCCATGCGATGCTGTAAGCGCTGAGAAACTTACATGCGCTATGGCAAATTATGAGGGCATATCCTATATTAGAACGACTAGGCCTAAAACTCCGGTCATTTATAGTAATGATGAGGAGTTTTATATTGGGGGCTCGAAGACGCTTAGATACAGCAAGAGTGATGAGGCAACCGTTGTAGCTGCCGGAATAACGGTCCATGAGGCTCTAAAGGCCTATGAAAAGCTGAAGGCTGAGGGAATTAGCATCAGAGTTATAGACTGCTATTCGGTGAAACCCCTAGATGCAGAGACTTTAATTAAGGCTGCTGAGGAGACAAAGCATATAATAACTGTTGAAGACCATTATCCGGAGGGCGGACTCGGCGAGGCTGTAGCATCACTAGGGCTAAGACCACACATATTGGCCGTCAGAAAGATGCCACACTCTGGAAAACCAGAGGAGCTTATGGCGGAGCAGGGAATAGATTCAGCTGGCATAGTAAGAAAGGTGAAGGAATTAATCTCGTAACATCCATTTTTACTCGCTAAAATCGTAAAAATTTTTATTTAAAACTCAATTAAATGGTTTTAAAATGTTTATTTTAAGCCGATTTTCGTAGGTAACATTTATATGTCTTGTTCATACCAGTATTGTTGGTGAATTTTTTATGGAAGAATATAAAATGCCATTAATAGGTGACAGATTTCCTCAGATGGAGGTTAGAACCACCAAGGGCATAATTAAGCTTCCAGACGATTATAGCGGTAAGTGGTTTATTCTGTTCAGCCACCCAGCGGACTTCACGCCAGTATGCACAACCGAGTTTGTCGCATTCCAGAAGAGATATGAGGAGTTTAAGAAATTAAACTGTGAGCTAATAGGGCTAAGCATAGACCAAGTCTTTGCGCATTTGAAGTGGGAGGAATGGATTAAAGAGAAGCTCGGCGTAGAGATAATGTTCCCAATAATTGCGGACAACACCGGCGAGATATCCGCGAGATTAGGTATGCGCCATAAGCAGGCTGCTGGAACACAAACCGTGAGAGCTGTCTTCATAGTTGACCCTAAAGGTATTGTTAGGGCGATACTTTATTATCCAATGGAGCTCGGCAGAAACATGGATGAGATACTCCGCATGGTGAGGGCGCTACAGATTGCCGATAAAGGCTATGCTATACCAGCCAACTGGCCTAATAATGAGATAATCGGCGACAATGTAATTGTCCCACCAGCGAACACTGTGGAAATGATTCAGAAGAGAAGAGAGCAGGAGAAAGCTGGAGAAATAAAGTGTCTAGATTGGTGGCTATGCTACAAAAAGATAGAATGAGAGGCCTTTCCACCACTCCCTAAAGCATCACCTCCACTATTTTTTGGAGCAAGAATTTTTTTCTTTTAGGAAAGGTTGAAGGAACTATTAGTGTTTAAAATTAGACTAGCTAAATATCCTTTCACAACAGCTGTTACTATCAGTATCCACCACAATATATATATATTGACAGAAGTTAAGTATTTAGTGAGGAAGATATGAGAAAGAGTATTCTTTATGTCGCGTTTACACTATTGCTCCACCTTTCTATACTATGTTGTGGGTCCTTAGCCACATTAGGATATATGGAGTACATGTATGTTTCAGAGGATAAGCAGGTCGTAGATTTAAATGTAAGCGTTGTTGATGTTGAAGGTAAACCTAAGGATAAATATCTTGTGTTTATCTATCACTTAACGGAGGACGGTCCCATTAAGTTATCTGAGGCATTTGTACTTAAAGGTGGGCTTCTGCAGGTAACTATTCCAAGAAAATATATAATGAGATATGGTGGTATAGGTGTTTTCGCATCAGTTAATCTGCTCATAGACGTATTTACCGAGGATTATTATGTGGGGGGACAGGTGCTTTCGCTCGATCCAACACTTCTTAAGTGGCCTAGGGATGCAAAATCAGTCCAAATTAAGCTATCTAAGATCGACTTATTTAGTAATTGTAGTGTGGCCCAAAGCCAGATTGAACAGCAGGGTTCCCCACCGCGACCCGGCTATACGACTGCAAACTATTCATTTACGCCAGTTCTAGAGTATGCTGTCTGGACGAACATTTATGCTAAGACTGAGTATCCAATTGGCTCCAAAGTAAGGGTTGAATGTAAGAGGAGATATTACAATGCTGCAACGGGTGAGATAATAAGTCCTTGGTTCTCGCTGGGCGCTACAGAAGTTACCATGGATAGAAGTGTTATTAGCGGGGAACATACGGGTGAGAAAAAATACAAGCTCTACTTTGAATTCAAGTATATTTATAGGACTGAGTGCGTAGTATCGGCGCCACCACTAGCATACGAGATAGTTTATGCCGCTGATACATCCCTAGATCCCAGAGATTATTGTCGGGTGCAAGAATCTTGGGGTGGGAATCTACCGGGCTACCAACATTACTATATCACTCATCAGGGCGACACGAGTGAAATACCTGTGAGTGGAGGTGTTAACTATGTTTGGTCGGTTGGTGCTGGCTTCTCTATAAGTGTGGGATATAATGTTTCGGTGGACTTAGGTGTAAGTGTTAGTGTTACACCAGCCCAGGCACCTAGAGCAAAGCTAATTATCAGGGCGGGCTCATGGCAGCAAGGATATGTCATTCGCACAGAAACACCAGATGAAACATTTAGAGTATCTTACTCTAATTGGGTCTTATGGGGAAGTTAAAAATCTTTAGCGACTAGTAAGTCTTCTCATACTTCTATGTTTAGAAAGGTTCACACGAGGAAGCCTATGAGGAAAGTTAGGCATGCTATTCCAAGACTTATCATAATCATTTCTAGGAATCTTCTTTTAAAAGCAAATCCTTCATTATAGAAGGATATAAAGTGAATAGAAAGATGAGTATTACCGTTTGTTAATGTCAAGCTTATGCACATATAATTTCGGCAAGAAATAGTAATATTAGAAAAGAAATAGAGCTTTCTCATGCGAATCCTCATTTCCCTATTTCTTCTAAAATTTTAGGTTCTTATCCGAGGGCATCGGAAATAAATAATGCCATTCAACACTTTAGAACCGATTAAAAATCATCACCAATAAAGAGTTTCTCCCAAATTTTATCACGTTTACTTACAAATATAATTATGAGAATGGCGACTAATATTGTTTGAATTATTAGGGTTGCTCTCTCAGTTCCTCCTAGAAAATAGCATATTGGACTCGATGAAATTTTATTTGGTGTTGTAAGTGGCCAGAATAGCGGGTTATAATCGTGATTTGCATAATCTAACAGTATGTGGGAGATATTGCCGAGCAGACATGATATAGCAAGTGAAGATGAAAACTTACATTTCTCTTTAGCTTCAACTAACTTAACTGGGAAAAATGCGCTAATTAAAAGAGGATAGAAATAAATTGTTACTGCCAAAGAAGCCACTGTTCCTACAGTTACCGCCCCAACCAAACTATGAAGTATAAGTCTAGACCTTCCTTCAAATCCAAAAATAATTGATAGAATTGGGACTTCAATGTCTGGAAACATTGAGCCTACAATTAAACCCGGCAAAACGAGTCTTCTATCAACCTTATAAATAAGGTAAGCTAAAGAGTAATGAAGCGGAGTTAGAGGCAACTAGCCGTAGCCTCCAGAAATAAACCTTGCATCTCCTACTCTAAGTTGAAGTTTGTTCACCAATGGTGAAGCTCCCCAATCAATATATGTCTCAGAACAATCAGTTATTAGAATCTTTTACTAATTGAGCCAGCTTCCTATAAATATAGTTAGTGCTCGGTAATCTCATTCTTCTGGGCTGCTATTGCCCCCTTAACGTCTTCTAACATATTAGCCTCACTCTTAAAAAAGAAAATGAGGGGGTAATTATGGTGGGGTGATTTTTATTGCTTGTGTTGGGCATTGGGTCTCACATGCTAAGCACTGTATGCACTCAGACTCCCTAACCGGGTCCGACTTCTTCTCTGAGACCGGGTGGCCGGGTGTTTCAGCCCACTCATATAGGCCTACTGGACAGACGTCAATGCATGTTCCACAGCCTTCGCATACATCCCAATCAACGGCAACATTCGTTCCATGGATTCCAAGTTTTGTTGGAGGCTCAACTGGTCCCCAAACGGCATGCCCCTTATGATCGCCAACTATCTTCCTATTCTTCTGAAAGTCTGGGTCTATCGGCATAGGAGTCACCACCAAAATACTCTAAATGGACAGAGTATATTAGCGTTATTCATTTATCTCCCACTTCTCTACGGTTCACTTTCTAACATAACCGTTAACCTAAGTCTTCTTAACCCCCTTAGGATCACTACATCACACTCACAGCCATGCCTCTTCTCAGCCAAAATCCTCTGAAGATCCTCCATACTATTAATCCGTTTTCCATCAAACTCAAGAATTATGTCGCCCCGCTCAATTCCAGCCTTATCAGCCGGACTTCCAGGCGTGACTCTAACAACTAGCGCTCCACGCTCAACTGGCAGTCCATAGTGTTCAGCAATCTGCCTATTCACGGTTACGCCAGCTATACCAAGCCAAGGTTTCATATATGAACCATACATTATTATTTCTCTGGCAACCTCTTTGGCGGCATTTATCGGTATTGCGAAACCAATCCCCTGAGCGAATGGAATTATAGCCGTATTTATCGCGATAACTTCACCATCAATATTAATAAGTGGGCCGCCGGAGTTCCCGGGGTTTATGGCGGCATCTGTTTGGACAAGATCCCTAAAAATTCCTCTCTCGGAATGAATTGTTCTCCTTAGGGCGCTTATAACTCCGGATGTAACTGTGGGGCCGCCTGCCAATCCGAAGGGGTTCCCTATTGCAAAGACCCTTTGCCCAACCCTCAGCTTATCGGAGTCGCCGAGATTAGCGACGGCCAGATTCTCCGCATCTATCTTCAAGACTGCTATGTCCAGCCCCCTATATGCCCCAATAAGTCTAGCCTCAAAAACTCGTCCATCAGCCAAGGTCACGACTATTTTCCCAGCGCCCTCAACAACATGATAATTTGTTAATATATAGCCCCTCTCATCAAATATAAAGCCGGAGCCAATGCCCTCAACCGGAACAACCTGATAGAAGAAGTCATAAAAGACTCTTAAAGTGTTAATGTTCACTACACTTTTACTAGCCTTCTCAATAACCTCAACAATCTTATCCTCACTCATGGCAACACCCCCAAACCTAATAATAAACCGCAAAATATAATTATCGCAAAGAACCGAATAAAGTACTAGATGCGCGGGGGTGGCAGAGCTAGGTCAAACAAATAAGCTGGACTACATGCGCGGAGCATGCGAAATCA
>JAGTQA010000024.1 GCA_018396975.1 Candidatus Bathyarchaeota archaeon
GCTTGTCTTAGATGAGGTTATGGTCGATTCACCCCAAATACCTGGACGCTAGGGGCTTGGTTGCTCTTTGGAGGGAGGGTCTTCTGGCAAAAAAGGTTTTGGAGGGTTATGTTAGGGGCTACATAAATCACCCTCAACTTATAAGATTTAGGATGCATGAAAAACCAGCTGCTCTAATAAACGCATACTTATACCAAGTTTATCTTGAGGCGAAAAGTCGAAATTACAAGTTTAATCTATCAAAGATAGAACCAATAATTCTGATTGGGGAGATAACAGTTACTAGGGGGCAGCTAGAATTTGAGTTTACGCATCTACTAAGCAAACTTGAGAAAAGAGATAGGAAAAGGTTTGAGGATCTGAGGATGTTGTCAGCTGACGATATTGAGGTTAATCCCATCTTTAGAGTAGTGGATGGCGAAATAGAGTTTTGGGAAAAAGGTAAAATTTGAATGATATAACATTCTAGTTGGTGATGGCTCCTTGAAATATAAAATTAGTGGAAAAGAGGATGCCCTAATAATAGTCGACGTCCAAATCGACTTCTGCCCCGGCGGAGCCCTGCCAGTTCCTGAAGGCGATAAGATAATTCCAGTTCTAAACGAATATATAAGGAGATTTGATGCAGCCGGCGCCCTAATTGTTGCCACGAGGGATTGGCACCCGCCAAATCATATATCATTTAGAGATTATGGTGGTCTCTGGCCGCCGCATTGTGTTCAGGGAACCAAGGGCGCGGAGTTTCATCCGGAGCTAAGGCTTCCGAATAGAACATTAATTATATCTAAGGCTACGGACCCGGAAAAAGAGGCCTATTCTGGTTTTGAGGGGACAGATTTAAATGAGAGGTTGAGAGGGGTTGGTGTAAAGAGGGTTTTTGTTGGGGGGCTTGCAACGGAATATTGTGTTAAAAACACGGTTTTGGACGCGTTGAAATATGGTTTTGAAGTCTTCCTCCTAGAAGATGCCGTGAAAGGAATAGATGCAAATCCCGGGGATGTGGAGAGAGCCATAAAGGAGATGCTTGAGAAAGGCGCTAAAAAATTGACGTTAATGGATGTTGAGTAACTATACTTTTATTATCCATCGATCACTAAAAATGTATCTTAATAATAAGGCTGAGGAAGGCTGATGAAGAAATGGCGTGGGCTCAATCTAGCATCGAATATAAGGAAATATCACAGAGCGATAAAGAGATTTTGCGAGATCTTGGAAGGAAAGTTTTCGAAATCGCTACCTCAAAAGCCAACGAAGAATATATTGAGTTACAAGAGAGCATAAATAGACTGGAGATGACAAAGCCGATAATATATATTTATGAAATACCATGGCATGAAATGAATGTTCACGGCGAGCTCGATCTCAAAACAAAACATCCCCTATGCCGGAGATATGAAGAGAGATTGAGGCGCATAATATACAAGTGGAATCATGGTCTCGGAGCCCCTGTGGATGATCCAAGATTTACCTATCCGGGTTTAGAACCAGTAATTATACAGCCAGTTCAAGATTATATTCATGATTCAGGCTATGGTCTGCAGGTACAAGAGGATATTGTTAAGACTGATGAAAGAAATCCTGTTGTCTCTCATCGCTTTCATGTGCAGATCAAATGTGAAGAAGATATTGAAAAGATTAGAATGCCTAAAATTACATTTGATTTCGAGAGGGCTGAGAAAGACTTTCAAATATTATGTGATATCTTCGATGGAATCCTACCCGTGGAGAGACGTGGCGTATCCTCGTTCTGGTTTGCACCATGGGATGAGCTCGTGCAATGGACTGGTGTGAAAGAGATTCTCATAGATATGTTCCGTAGGCCGGATTATGTTCATAAGCTCATAGATAGAATGGTTGCCGCTTGGCTGCATAGGCTAGAGCAATATATTAGGCTTGGCTTATTAAAGGATGATCCGATGAATCTTTGGGGAATAGGAGCGGCGCAAGTCTTTGCGGCAGCCTCCCCAGCTATGCATGAGGAGTTTGCGTTGAAGCATGAGAGACTATGGTATGAGAAGTGGGGATACAATTATTATGGCTGCTGTGAACCTTTACATCATAAAGTCGATATTTTAAAGAGAAATGTTCCCAGATTAAGAAAGATTTCAATTAGCCCATTCGCAGATTTCAATCAGGCGGTTAAAAATATTTGTGATGAGTTTGTAATAGCTTGGAAACCAAACCCTGCAGTTCTCGCATCACCGGTCTGGGATCCTGATGCTGTGAGAAGGGAATTGGAGGAAAAATTGAAGATTGCTAGGGAATATGATTGTGTAATTGAAATTCACATGAAAGATATAAGCACCGTATGCTATCAACCTAAGCGTTTATGGGAATGGGCGCGAATAGCATCTGAAGTTGCGGAAAGATATCTATAAGTTTTCATGTTGTAGCAGAATTGAGTATTATTAAAATTAAATCTAAAAAATGGGAGAGCTTTGGCAGGTCTAATGATTTAGGCTTTGGCTTACTTATTTGGATGAACTGACTATTTCAGCCTCTGCAAATCTTCTGCTTATCCTAGTTATCTTGACTCTTACGTGGTCTCCTGGTTTAGCGTTTGGTATAAATGTTACTAGACCTTGTATTCTTGCTACGCCATCTCCTCTCCGACTGACCTCTCTGACCTCGACATCATATTCTTTTCCTAGCTCGACTGGTTTAGGCGGGAATACTCTTCCGCGTCCTCTATCGAATCTTCTTCCTCCCCTCTCTCCTCTTCTTTCATTCTGCATTTTTCTCACCTCACGCACGGTTTATTTTTTCCGCGCTCTACAGGACGGTTAGCTTTCCATATCTACCGACATTTAATTGGCGTTCTCCCCTAAAGGACCTAACATAACCATTCTCGATTTTTATCGTATCGTTGACGTTAACCCGCTCTATCTGCTCATTCCACAACGAGAGCTTTATAGTGCCTGTTTCATCGCCTATGATTGCGTCAGCAACCCTAAAAGTCTCCCCACTAAACCTCGATACAACCTCACGCGGCTCTGATATTTCTAGGACTTTCGCTACTAGGCTAACTTTGCGCATTCCATCTCTTAATTCCTTAATCTTCATTCTAACATCTCCCTCCTAACATCTTCTATTATATGTTTCCGCGATTCCAGGAGCAGCGCTCCCAAGAATCGATGAGTAAGAAGTGCCGTCTACAAGCCTTTGACTCGATATAAAATTGTCCTCTAACGTAAACGGCGTCTTAATCGAGCGTCTTTCGGCCAGCATCTATACATTTCGTCCTGTATCGCGGAAACTAACATCAAAGTAGAAAAGGCTAGAGAGATGCTTCCAGCCCTAACTACTTTGATGTTAGTGATAACATAAAATGTTAATGCTAAATATAAGTTTTTGCCCTCTCAAAGTGATACACAATAGCCTTAAAGTCCCTCTTTAAATCTTCTGTAGGTTGCATAGTCCACGTAGTTTATGAATTTGTTCTCGGCCTGATATTTTACGGTGAACTTCTGCCGCTCCCTTTTATCCTTAATCTGGCTCGTTGTAATAAATATGTATGCATCGCTCCCAGCACCAGAACCATAACTCACAATCATTATTCTCTTATGCGGCTCAGCCTGATCTAATATGGCGGCTAGGCCTATCGGTGAAGAGCCAGAGTACGTGTTGCCGAACTTTGAGACCTGCAATCCCGGCAAGTATTGCTCCGGTTTGAAGCCTAGGGTTGCTGCAGCCCTAGCTGGAAAGGTTGGATTGGGCTGGTGGCAGACGAAGTAGTCTATGTCGCTTGGCTTTAGATTCATCTTCTCCATGAGCTTCTTCCCAGCCTTTATGATGTGCTTGAAGTAGGCTGGTTCACCAGTAAATCTGCCGCCATGTCTTGGATATGGTTCTAGGTCCCTCCTCCAGAAATCTGGTGTATCTGATGTACATGAATACCATCCCTCAACCTCGGCTATGACATCTCTCATGCCAAATATGAATGCGGCCCCACCATATCCCACAAAGAAATCTAGTTCTCCTCCAGGTTCCCCTCTCGGTGCCGCCTGAGCATTATCAGCGCCTATAACCATGACATAATCCATTGGGTTTCTGGGATAGTATACTAGGGCCATTGCATCTTTAAACATGCTCGTTGCAGCCTTACATGCAAACTCCGTATCGACAGCATCAACCCCCTGAACACCCTCGGCCTTCTCCTCCTCACCTAGCTTAAGGACTTGCGCGACCTTTGACGCTATTGGGTTAACCGCGTATGGATTTGACTCTGAGCCAACATAGACCTTACCTATGAGCCTATGATCAACGCCCGAGTGTATTAGGGCGAGTTTCCCAGCCTCAACCGCCGCCGTTATGGCATCCTCATCTATAAATGGGACTGAACGTTCCATTGCCCCCTCTTTAATCCTGAATCTTGAGATATATACGCCATAGCCGACTATTCCGGGCACATCATACTCCTTGCTCGGCTTAGTAATATCATACTGCTGGTATGGGTAGTATTCGTCGGCGAACGTAAATGCTAGGGATATTGTTGGTATAATATCGCTCCTGTCAACAGAGTATCTCCGCCTAAATCTTGGAACAACCTCTCTACCCTCAAAGTTTTCCGGGTTAACGGGCTCATCGCTCCTAATAATAATGTCTGTTAGCCTACCTGGAACCCTAACTTTACCATTATGAAAAGACACTATTCCATAAATGTATGATCCCAATTTCACAAATTTATTCGTTGGCTCCCTAACAACAGTGCAGGTCTCTAAAACACCCTTCTCATAGAAGAAGTCTATATCCTCCATCTTTCCAAGGCTTTTTCTGCCGCAGTTCCCACAATATTTCCTAGTCCTAAAGTATTCTTTTCCGCAGAAGGGGCACTTGCTTCCCTTTAGCCTATCCCCTATATATGCGACTCTCCTCTCTATTGGCTCACTTCCCACCCTTCTCCCTCCCTAAAATGTGCACGTAAACCTTTGTGCCGAACCCCTCAATCTCTTGGACGCAGCCGTAGAGAAAGTCCCCATCCGGTTTTATCTGCCTCTGACCCGCCTCGCCCCTGAGCTGTTTAACCACCTCAAATATCTGTGCTCCACCGGTCGCGCCCAGCGGATTTCCATCAGCCTTCAATCCACCATTAGTATTCACGTAAACTTGCCTCCCATCAACATCATAGTAGCCCTTGAAGTCCTCAAAGTTCTTGTAGAGCTTTATCCATGCTGTTCCCCTCTCAACAAAGCCTAAATCCTCAAGCGATATCATCTCAAGGACTGTTGATTGGTCATAGACCTCTAGAATCTTTATGTTGTCTAAGCTTATATCTGCCATTTTTAGGGCCCTCTCCATAGCAATTCTGCTTGCTAAGAAGCCACTTCTATATGTTCTAGAGGGATAAGATATGAAGTCGGTTGCTAGGGAAGAGGCCACTACATAAATCAGGTTATCAGTATACTCTTTAGCCTTCTTAGGACTTGCTAGTATTAGGGCCGTTGCACCATCAGATATAGGTGCGAAATCATACAGTCCAAGCATTTTCTGCTCCTCAGCCCTAGCGGCAAAAACCCTCTTAACATCAATCTCTCTACGAAAGTGCGCATACTCGTTTAAAACAGCATTGCGGTGGTTTTTAACTGATATGTGGGCTAGGGTCGTCATAAGCTTCTGTTGGTCATCGCCGCGTAAATTATATTCCTTAATATATTCTCTAAGGAGTAGTTCATGATTCGACTCCGGGGTTCCGCCAGCATAGTAGCTCCAGTGATCCACTAGGAGCATTAAGTTATCCCTAATCTTACTCCATCTATCAGTCATCTTCTCCATCCCACCGACAAGGACAACATCGTATTTACCAGCCTCTATAGCGTTGCAGGCGTTCATAAGCGCCGAGCTGAAAGACCTCATCTTCTCAATCGGTATATTCATCTCCAGAATCTGCGACATAAAACCCTCTTCCAAACCAATCTTATTAGTGACCTGTAGAAGATAATCCGAAATGTAGCATGCATCCAAATCCTTACGTTCTATCCCAGCTGAATCCAAAGCCATTAAGCCAGCCTCATCAATCAAATCCTCCGGATCAAGCTCGTAATGCTCACCAAACCTAGTTCTGCCAACACCAATTATAGCAGGGGGCTCCTTCATAGCAATCTATCCTCTAAACACCAATACTTTTACCCAGTTTTCTTTAAAAGGCTTGCCACTTTCCGGAGAAAAAGGGCAGAAAGCCTGAAAGGCTAAACACTCAGTGAAAAGAGGGAAGGGAGGAGGGAGAGGCTATCCGAAGGATAGGGAGGTATCCTTTAACTAGCAATCCTTAAATCTCAGACCCAGCATGTAATAGGAGAGGTTCAGATGGGCATCTCAGAGAGCAGGGGCATTAGTAAGACCAGCACACTCAAATATTCAACCACGCTAATTTTCAGCGTCTTCCTCATTGAAATATTGCTGGGCCTAGCCGCTGGCAGCCTAGCGATATTAGGCGACGGATTACACGCCCTCTTTGACACTCTAACATCACTAATGCTCTTTCTATCAATACGTGTATCCCTTAAGCCTCCGGATGAGGAACACATGTATGGCCATGAGAAGTTTGAGCCTATAGGAGGCTTAATTGGCGGCCTCACCTTAATAGTTTTGGCAATATTTATCGCCATCGAGGCCATCCAAAAAATATATGAAAACAAACTATACATAAACCTAGATCTCAGCCTAGCCGGGTTCATCGCCCTAGGCTACACCCTTTCCATCGACATCCTCAGAATCTCTGTCTTTAAATTAACACTAGAGAGTAGGAGTCCAACCGTTAAGGCTGGCCTATACCATGCCCTCTCAGATCTAGGCTCAACACTGGTCGCGCTAATAGGATTCTGGCTCTCAGCATCCTACAAAATATTCTATGGAGATGTCCTAGCCTCCCTAATATTAAGCGCCCTACTAGCGTTCTTAAGCGCCAGGCTTACATGGCAAAATATTATGGAGCTCAGTGATATAGCGCCGAAAGAAGTTGCTGAAAAGATCAGGGAGGAAATCTCAAAAACCAGCAGAGGCCTCTTCAAAATTGAAAATCTGAAGGTTAGAAGGTCGGGCGAAAAATTCTTCATCAGAGCAACATTAAGAGTCCCGGACTACATGAAACTCAACGAAGCCCATGAGATAACATCTAAAATAGAGGATAATCTCATAAGAGATCTTGGAAGAGCCGACATATCCTTCCATATTGAGCCAACGGGCATAGGAGGCATAACAACGGAAATGCTCATTAAGAAATTATCTGAGGAAATAGAGGGGATTTTAGACGTTCACGATATAAGCATAACCCACCACGAAGGAAAGGTATACATCACATTACATGCGCAGGTTGCCCCCTCAACGCCCCTAAGCGAAGCTCACACTCTAGCCGAGAAACTCGAGAGAAGAATCTCCGAGAGCATAAATAATGTTGAAAATGTGCTCGTCCACATAGAACCCTCAAACATTGAATTAAAGAAAGGCCACGCAATTGATGGGGACGAAATAAATAGACTTGCACGATCAGCCGTCGAGAAATATGGGGGTGAGCTAACAATAAAACGCGTAATAACTTATATGTCTAATGGAAAACGTTGCATAGATATTGAATGCATATTTAATAGGGAAATATCAGTGGAGGAAGCGCATAAAATTGCCTCAGAAATAGAGAACATGATGAGGGAGCGGATCTCCGAAATCTCCATCACTGTACATGTAGAGCCCAAAGGTAAAGAGCCAAATAGCCAACTAGCTTAAATCGGCTGAGGGGCAGATTCTATTCAGTATGCACTCACCACACTTAGGATTTTTAGCCTTACAAATCCTTCTACCATGAAAGATTAGCAGATCAGCAAATCTAAGCCACTTCTCTCTAGGGACAATCTCCATCAAATCCTTCTCAATCTTCTCCGGATCAGTCTCCTGCGTCAGACCAAGTCTCCTAGAGACACGGCTAACATGAGTGTCCACGATTATACCCTCAAATATGCCATAAGCATTTGAGAGAACAACATTAGCTGTTTTCCTAGCAACTCCGGGAAGACTAAGTAAATCCTCCATTGTTCTAGGAACCTCAGAATTGTATTTCTCAACAAGTATCTGGCAGGCTTTCTTAATGCTCCTAGCCTTATTACGATAGAAACTTATAGACTTAATATCGCTCTCAAACTCCTCTAAATTGGCATTTGCATAATCCTCCGCAGTCCTATACTTCTTAAAGAGGTGCTCAGTGACGCGGTTAACGCGTTCATCAGTGCACTGAGCCGAAAGAATAGTTGCAACAAGAAGCTCTAAGGGATTACTCCACCTTAAAGCCAGCTTAGCATCGGGATGAACCTTCTCTAAAAGATCGATTATCTCAATGACCCTGCCCCTTAAATCAGTCTTCTCAGAGTTCAAATCCCACCAACCCCACAAAATAATTCCATGAATTGAGGAGAACTTAAAGATTCCCCCGCAAATAAACCAAGTTTATATGTTACCAAGAGAAATTTATCTTTGATTGACATCGAACGCCGAGGAAGATATTTGCCTTTAGATAGAATGATTGAGAAGGCATATGATCTCATACGTGAGGGGAGGGTTGAGCAAATTAATAATGGAGTATATAATGTTGTTGGAGAGCATGGAACATATATCGTCGTCCGGAATATAGATGGCTCCGTAACATGCAATTGCCCCGGCTTCACATCTAAAAGAAGATGCTCACATTCACTGGCGGTAATGATGATAAATCAACCCGTCCTACTCAAGAGCATCAAAAGGGAGATTGAAAGAGAGGATAAATGGCGGAGAACTAAACGCTAATTAAGGGCTTCTCTCAAATGTTCTAGAAAATCACGTTTAAACAATAAAAATTAAATTAGTGGGCTTGGACAATGAGTGTGAAAAGATCATCCATCGAAATGTTCCGGCTCAAAAAAGTACTGGAGGCTCTGGCCTCAAAAGAAGGAAGAGGAACGGAGCTGATATCGCTCTATATTCCTCCGGGAAGGCAGATAAGCGAGATAATAGCCATGCTCAAGGATGAGTGGGGAACAGCCTCAAACATTAAATCAACAACGACGAGAAAGAATGTGCAGGACGCCATAGTGAGGGTCATTCAGAGACTAAAGCTCTTTAAGGAGGTTCCGGAGAACGGTCTCGTCATATTCTGTGGCGCTATACCTCAAGGTGGACCTGGAAGCGAGAAGATGGAAACCTACGTTATCGTTCCACCAGAGCCAATAAATATCTATCTATATCGATGCGATTCGAGATTCCACATAGAGCATTTGAAAGAATTAGTTAAGGAGAAGGAGACATATGGAGTTATATTGGTGGATTCAAGTGAGGCAACCTTCGCGACGATAAAGGGGCGGCGCCTAGAAATAGCTGACGAAATAACTTCTGGAATACCTGGGAAACATAGGGCTGGCGGGCAGTCAGCTAGGCGATTTGAGCGCATACGTGAGGCGCAAGTTCAAGAGTTCTTTAAGAGGGTCGCTTCACATGCGAATGAGATTTTCCTCCCCATAGAGGATTTAAAGGGAATAATTATCGGCGGACCTGGGCCGACAAAATACGATTTTGAGAAGGGTGGATACTTAGATTATAGGCTTAGGGAGAAGGTTATAGGGGTTGTTGACACAGCCTATACTGGTGAGCAGGGCGTTAAG
>JAGTQA010000035.1 GCA_018396975.1 Candidatus Bathyarchaeota archaeon
CCGAAGTTAAGCTGACGCCAATATTATGATGAGGGAAAGAATTTTGGGGAATAATGGCAGGAAATCGGAGGAATTTGAGAGAGTCCTGATCGAAGCGGTGGATGATGGACTGAGCATTCTGGGCGAATCTGTTAGGGTGGTGCTACTAACGCTGATTAGGGAGCGCTTCCATATAGGGGAGCATGAGATACCAAAGAAGCCCAATGAATTCTCGTTAGCCCTCAGAAGCATACTCGGCGAGAGTGGGGGAAGGTTCATTGAGAATCTAATTGTGAGGAGTCTATATGCCAAGCTGGGGCTAGGGCCCCCAGAGAACAGTAAGGAATTCCATGAATACATTCTTGAAGCCCGCAGAAAAATAACCCTATTATGATAGGTGAATCCAGTCCATCACCTAGATACCTCTGGGGGAATCGGGGTTTCTAAGCGCCAAAAAGTATTTATTGTTTGTGGCATCACATCTTCCTATTGCGCTGGAGGTGGAGGATGCTTTAGCATGCCTACCGAGATCTTTGATGTGGAGAGGTTTATAGAGTTATCTGAGAAGGCGGAATATTGTATAATAAAGAGGTTGAAGGATATAGTTAAGCTTAAGCTGCGGACTCCTAGAATGCTCTATACGTTGAAGGTTGATCCGGCTAAGGCTGAGGAGATAATTAGGCAGATAAAGTGTGAGGTTAGGGAGGTATAGGGAGGTATCATCACGAATAGCCTCTCCCTCCCCCTCCAACAAACTAAATTATGATATCCCATAATGCTCCATCAACCTTCCAACGTAGGATCTCATGCTGGTTTTTAGCTCAGCCGATTTCATCCCAACACTATTCGCAGTCCTATCCCATGATCTGCACTGGAGACATCTGGCTATTAATGCGACCTCGGCCCTAGGCTCCATGGATGCCCTAGGCCTACCAGAACTCATGAAGTGCGCTAGGAGAATTTGCCTAATGGCGTCGCATGCGCCCTCATATGCTAAGCTCTCCTTAACATAGCTTATGAGCCTATCCCTTTGTGAGGGGGTTAGGCTGGGCCTCTCAAGATGATCCCACCTATCTATGCTGAGTAGCTGGGCTGCAACATCAGGTTCAAGACTGAAGTATGTGTCTGGGAGGGCGTTTAGGAGCCTCATCTTAAACTCCATATAGAGATCCCTAATGGTGCTGGTTGCCCTATCGCTTAGGGGCTTCACAACCGCCACGCTATATTCTCCAGATACGATATTCCTCATGGGGCTTAAATGGACTGGTATAAAGCCATTCTTCAGCCAGAAATTAAGCAGAGCCCTATCGGCCCCGAAGCTCGCCCCAACCCAATCGAAACCACCCTCAACCGCCTCCTCACATAGATTTTTTAGGGCTAGGCTCCCAATCCCCCTACCCATAAGCTCCGGGTGAACGGCTATCCTAACGATCCTAAGCCCCCTTAGATGGGCAAAATCCCTAAATGGTGGATAATACTTTACAATGCATGATGGGATGAGGTTTCCGGAGGGTGCATTCCCAGCCAAAACCATATCTATCACCTCATCGGGCATCCTACCCTCCTCAGCCACATGTAAGGCCCCAATTATCTCGCCAGATCTTATTGAAACTGCCCTAGCAAAATGGTGTGGGGCATCGCCTAAGATCACTAGGTCATCGGGCCTATTCCTATAGTGTGCGAGAACATATATCCCTATGAACTCCCTAAGCCTCTTCTCCTCCAACTCAAACCAACGGTCTAAGTCAACTTTCTCATATATGATGTCTTCGGGCCTAATCTCCCCAAGCCTAATGGCGTCAACATCAACCGGCTCAGCGTCTAAGAGGAGCGCATCATAAAGCCAGTTTTCAATAGGATCGTTAGGGGCATATCTTATTGGCTCCTTCAACTCAACCTTAAATAGGTTTATCCCCTTACTCTCCCTAAGAGCTTTAAGGAACCTTAGTGAGAAGCCCCTCCCAGCACCCTCATAGCCATGTATTGTTGATGCGAAGATTATTTTTGGGAATCTCTCCGCTAGGGCGAAGAGGAGGGGCACGGGTATGCCAGCCGCCTCATCAACCATGAGCATATCGGCGCTCTCTTTTAGGGCCTTCTGGGGCGGAATAAACTCTACTACACCTCGCTTACATTTTATCCTGCAACTCCCATCACGCTGCTCCCTAACAAATCTATCGTTTAGGGCGCTGAGCCCTCTCTCAATCATATCAACTATTATCTGGTTCTCCTCACCGCTCGGTGCAGTTATAATGATCCTTCCAATCCCAAAATGGAGGAGCATAGCCGCGCTCAACCCTAGTAGAGCCGACTTACCCCTACCACGATTAGAGGTAACCAATAAAACGTTCCTCTCCCTCCCCCTCATCAACCTCTCCACTAGCTCGAGAGCCTTTGCCTGCTCCTCTGTTAAGGCTAGCCTATAAAGTCTCTTGGGAACCCCAGTCTCCTCCGGCATCTCCAGTCTCCTTGCAGGGGCCTTGGGTGGATGGAGCAGCTCACCCTTTAAAATCCTCCACCCATCCATTATCCATACGCCGGGCGCCTCCATAAGCTTCCTAACAAAGTATCTTTCGAATCTCGCCTTCAAATCACCCCAGCTATATGGCGGGTGGACTAGGCTCTTATGAATGCTTGTTTCCCAGGGCTTATCGACCTCAAGCCTCAGATTGTATAGGACTATTAACCCACCGCCCCTAACCGTCTCAACTAGCCTACCAATATCGTTGGGCCTAACACCCCTACTCATATCCATCACTAGTATATCGTTTGTGGTCCCCAAGAGCCTATTACTCTCCTCATAAGTGTGGTGCCTAATACTCTCTATTGGAAAACCCAGCCCCTCTAGACTTCCAACAAGAGACTTAAGCGCCTCCCCACCTCCCTCATAATAATCCACATAGACTATGCTTTCAACATCTCCGCCCAATAGCATCTTTAGGGCTCTATACTTCAGAATTAGGAATACTAGGACATCGCTTGAGCCCTCTCCGAATAGGACGATCAGCCTCCTATGAAAGGACTCTAGAGCCTCCTCAATCATCTGGGAAATTAAATTTTGAGCCTCAACCCTAACACTATCCTCTGAGCCAGCCAATCCAAGCAACCCCTCAATCAGCATTTATCTAGATGAGCATGAGTCAATGGGCTATTGGGCGGAGCATATTGGCGGATTAGGGGGTTGCCGAAGATCTTACTCCACCCTAATCTCGTATCCCATCTTTCTTGGGAGGATTACCTCCAATATTCCCCTCTTAAAGCTGGCTTTAGCCTTGCTAATGTCCACCGGAACTGGGAGCGGGACCCTGCAGCTGAAGCATGTGAACTCACCCCTCCTATGCGTGACACCCAGATCCTCAAAATTCACCTTAACCCTCATCCTAGCAGTAATTTCTATCATGTCATCGCTTATTCCGCTTATCCTAATACTGTCCGGGTCAACCTTGGGCAGATCGGCCGTTACAATAACCCTATCTGATCTGACGAGGACGTCGCAGAGGGGTTCAAGGGACTGTGAGCCCACATCCCAGCTAGGTCTCTCCATAAGCCTCTCGAACATTTCATCCGCCAAGTCCTCTATCTCCTCCATATACTCGCGCATCAAATCGAATATTGATCTTCTCCTCCTAATCACCATAATCTGCCCTCCCAAAAGTTGGAGCCTACATCCTACCTAATATAGTATCCGGGTATGTCATATTCATGGGACTTCCTCATCCTAGCAAGCTCTGTCTGAGTCCTACGCATCATATCCCTCATCGCTAGGCGAACCTCCTCACCCTTCTCAATAAGCTCCGAAACATCTATATTCATTCCCATTATTCGATTGAGGGTTTGAATCACTATGGAAGATGCCTCCGGATCGGGATAATTATAGAAGGACTCAGCTAAAAGGGCTATCGCCGGCATACTCCTCTCAGCACAATACTTCAGGATGAGGGCTTGAGGCCCAACTAAGAAGCCTCTCTGGATGACCTCAACATCATTCTCCTCAATAATCTTCAGCAGCGAATCGTCTGAGACGGCCCCGAAGATCCTCAGCTTCTCAATCTCATGCCTATTTGGAACTGGCAGCCCACCTAGGGTGAAGATTCTCTTAACCCTTCTCCTCCAAGCCCAGTCAACGACGCCCCTAATAACTGGGCTAATCACCTCCAATGGTATGGCTATCTCGGAGCTTACGACGACTATATTGCCATCCCCAAAGATTCTTATGGGAGACCTTGGAAGACCATTCTCCAATATGATTATTGGTGGGAGCATGTCGGACTCGACGTAGGCAACCTCCCTAAGATCAAGCTTATGAATCATATGCGCTACAGCTATTGCCCCAACTAAACCTACATCTGGGAGACCACAGATGAGCTCCGCATCCTCTGGAATAATCTTATGCTCAATGATTCTTATCTCCATCTCGCTCAGCATGAAGACCGCATCCTTCAGCCTATACACTAATCCCATATTTGTCAAGCACATTTTAAAGCATTTCTGAAGGGCAGAAAACAAGAGTTATTAGGGGGATTCTCCTCTAGATTATTGAACTATCTTCTGAGATGGTGGAGTTTAATGAGGTTACTTGGCGAGAGCGCATCTAATGGCAGATCTAGAATGCGCATAATCTACTGGGTGCTCCCAATAGTAGTTATCCTAGTCTTCCTCATACTACTAGGCCGCGAACTTGTTACCTTCTGGCTTAACTTAATGGAGTTTGGAGAGCTATTTCTAAAGCCATTATATTTCAGCCTAATAGGCGGCCTCTTCTTGGCGTTCACAGCGCTATTTAGGGTGGACTTTAAGAATAGGAGGTCCATAACGTGGTGGCTCATAAACTTCATAATTAAGTTTTTCCGCTCAAGGGGTGATCTGGAAAGGCTCTCCCCACTATGGCTGGACTTTGAGGGCTTCAAAATGCCCATAACAAAATTCTTGATCTGGCAGATAACAAAGGTTTTGGTTGGAATGTTCTTCTTTGGAAACGTAATGTTTGGTATGGCTCTAGACGCCATTATAGCTGGATGGAATCCTCACCTCGAAACCCTCCCGAAACTATTTGTTTTGCCATTTGTACCCCCTTCGATGGATTTAGCCTACGCTAGGGAGAATCTTATTCCCCTAGTCCCAGCCCTAACCCTTCTAATTCCACCAATACTAAACGCCCTTTTAATCCGCCTCGTACTCCTAGTCCTAATTACACATGCCATCCGAATAATTATACCGTTCGTAGCCGCCTACCTCTGGGACCTTGAGGTGCCCAGCCTAAGAAGGTTTGCTCCAACAATAGAGGCGCTGTTAGCTCTTATACTCGCATGGATCACCCTAAACAGATTCTTCGTGCCCTTCATTGACTATAACACTAAATACCAGATTATTGGGATCGCCGCCTCAAGCATGCTCCTAGCGGTATTCGCCATCATGAGTAGGGTGGATGGGGTCTGGGAGCGGATCTCATTACGCCGTCAAGTTTATCTTCGCCTAATCACCTTAGCGCTAATAGGCACTCTTTCAGTCTCCATTATGATATTTAACAATAGTGTTGCAGATGTTAGGAAGGTTGAGATGCTCGGACCTTACGTGATGCAATCTATCTCAGTGAATAGATACCTTGCGGACTTAGATAGTATTAGAGAAGCCCCATACGAGTTTGGCCTAACATCTATCCGCCCAGACCTAATCGAAGAGTTTATAGCAGAGAATAGAGTGCTCTTAGAGAAGGTTCGCCTATGGGATCAGCAAGCCTCATTTGATAAGCTTAGGCCTGAGATAGGCCTAATACCCTACGTTGACTTCACGGAGGTTGATATTATACGCTTCAACAACACGCTTTATTGGTGCGCTTCAATGGACCTCATCCTCCCACCGACTGTAAGGCAGGAGGATAGGTGGTATGCTATGCACTTCGTTTATACTCATGTACCCAATGGTTTTCTTATGCTCGATGCGCATACAGGTAGGATAGTTGATGCCAGCAGATTCTTCCCCCAAAGAAGAATTTATTATGGTGAGGGCGGACTCTTCAAGGAGACTTGGGTTGCCTACCCGGTTGGGAGAACTGTAAGCGATGAGGTTGGAGGCTACTTCTATGATGGAAGGGGAGGCATAGATGTTTCACCGCCACTAAGCTGGATGTTTGAGCCGAACTTCCTCCTCTCCTATCCAACGGCAACGATGAGGATCATAAGATACCGAGATATCCATGATAGAATGCGCCTCCTATTCCCATACTTCACCTATGAGATTGATGGGCAGCCCATAGATGTGTGGCCTGTAACAGATGGGGAGCGAACATACTGGGCGATGCCACTAATCATATTTCTAGATGCGAGCCATGTACCGTGGAGCGATGGGAATAGGTTTGGGAGGCTAGTGGGCTACGCACTAATAAACGTTTATGATGGAGACATCCGGTTAATGGTCACCGGAGACGACTTCTTCAGCCAACTCTTCAAGACGGTATACAGCAAGTATATAAGCACCGAGATACCCGACTGGCTGAAGAACCAACTGAGATATCCAGAGGAGCTCTTCGAGTGGAGGGTTAAAATGTATAACACCTACCATGTTACTTCCCCAGCAACTTTTATTGCCGCCAAAGAATTCTACACTGTTCCCAGAGGAATCGACACCTACTATATTATTGCCCAGCCACATGGATTCGAGAACCTAGAGTTTGTTGGATTATTATCGCTTGAACTCCATGGGGCGCTAGGCGAGAACCTAGCGGGCTACATGATCGTCAGAAACGACTATCCATTTACAGGCGAGATGATATTCTACAAGGTTCCGCTGGAGAGCAGGAGTAAGCTCCTAGGGCCAACGGCAGTAAATGAGGCTCTAGAGAGGAATCCAGATTTCACGGCACTTAAAACCCTACTGAGGAATCCTCGCGTGGGAAATCAGATCTTCTATAGGATAGGGAACTTCGATATATTTGTGATACCAGTATATACAGCACCCGGTGGAGGGGTTGTCACACAGATTGGTAGGATAGCGATTGTTGGAGCCGACTTTACAGGCGAATATTACATCGGCCTAGGATTGACTGTTGAGGAGAGCTTCCGCTCATTCTTGGCTAAGATCGCTGGGGTGGAGGTTCCGCCGCCCGGTCCAGAGATAAGCGAGGAGGAGAGGATCGCTAGGATTACTAATGCAATCAGGGATTTAGGCTTAAGCATATATTGGCCCACAACAGTTAACCCCGACATATCATTTATTGAGTGGCAGACCAAATACATTAGTGAGGGAGACTGGCCAAACGTCCAAGAGGCCCTAAACAAACTCCTAGAACTATGCAACCAATATAAGACCTCCAGAGTCTTCTTATGGAGGGCTGATGGAAAATTAAATGTTGGCATATTAGCCCGCATTGAGGGAATCCTAGAACTCCATTACATAGTAATTAACCTAGCATTGGAGGGGTAGTTATGGCGCAAGCACACGGAGAGAGGCGGCCCAGTAACCTCCTAAGGGATGTGATCCTAGCGGTAAGCGTAGCAATCGCCATTTTACTCCTAATATTAATTTTTAAGATTAAGGGTGGGCTCATTGGCATGGTTCTAGGAGCAGTCACGGTCGCAGCCCTAATTTATTGGCTGAGGGAAGTGGAGAGAATATTTCGGCAGGAGACGCAACCAGATGAGGCCGACTGGCTTTACGAGATCATCGAGAACGGAGAAAACATTATCTTCATAGCGAGGGTTCCAGGCCCACCGGATAAGGTTAAGGTGAAGATTGCGGACGGCACCATGGAGATTAGGGGAGGGGGAGACTTCCTAAGAAGGGTTGAAATACCGAGGGGCGTAAAGATCCTTGAGAAATCATACTCCAATGGTGTTCTACGCATAAAATTTCAGAGGGCCGCAGCCTCTAAGAGTAGTAGAATATCATCACAAGTCTAAAGAGTTAATGCCTAATAGATGAGGAGGCTCTCATCCCACATCCTGATCAGTCTCTCACATTCTCTCTTAACCTCTTGGCTCCGACTCCTCTCCATCAATCTTTTCAGGAATTCTATGCGCTTCTCAAAGGACAAGTATTCCAGCATACCCTCATGCAACTGCCTACCCTCAAGATGCATCTGCACATAATGAGCTTCCTGAACAAATCTACTTGCAGCGTCAACGGGATTCTCAACAGCATATTTATTCGCCCATATAGTTGCCTCGGAAACCCTGAGCTGCGTTAGACCATCAATCTCCCTTATACATTTAATATGGGTTCTTAGAAAGTCATAGTAGCCAGCTACCCTAACAAGCTTGAGAGCCTCATGCACCCTCGCCCTAAAGTCTGGGCTCCCCTCAACCCTTAAGCGGCGCCCCCTACAAGCAGCCCTACTCATCCCCTCAACTCCAACACTAAAATCATCCAAGCTTTCACGCTTAAAAGGATACCCACACTACTCAGCTTTATAGATCCCTAAATCTGGCTCTACAAGCGTTGAGTTCTTACCTAATCTCTCGAGTAACAGTAGTATTTTGGCTCCGCAAAATTGCTAGCGTTCAAGTCTATCTAGGAGCTGCCCCTTTGAGTCGTAGAGTTCGATGGATAGGGCTATTGGACTCCATGCATGTGTTGCGCAGCTTAGGCATGGATCAAACGCCCGTATTACCGCTTCAACCCTATTCAATAGGCCCTCGCTTAACCTGCCTCCGCTTATATACTTCTTCGCTACCTGAGTCACAGCCATATTAAATGCGGAGTTGTTATGCTCGGTTGCTATTATTAGGTTAGCCCACTCCACTAAACCATGCCTATTAACCCTATAATGATGTATAAGTGTGCCTCTAGGGGCCTCAGCAACCCCTATACCCTCATATCTATTCACGGAGGCTCTGGCTTGAACATCAGCAGAATATGTTTCCGGATCCTCCAGTATCTCCTTAACTTTCTCTAAGCAGAACAGTATCTCGATTAGGCGTGCATAGTGATATAACATAGTGTTTTGGACGACGCCATTTTCACCCCACTTTCTGAACTCCTTTAGCTCCTCATCCGCTAATGGTGTGCCGCATCGCGAAACAATATTAAGTCTCGCCAGCGGCCCAACCCTATAAACCCCCTTCGGATAACCCAGCGGCTTATAATATGGGAACTTCATATATGACCAAGGTTCAACAGCCTCCCCAATATACTCATAGTATCTTTTGGGGTTAAGCCGGTCGCCAATTATTTGTCCTCTATCATCAACAATTCTTATCAGCCCATCGTAATGCTCCAATTCACCTTTCGGTGTCACCAACCCCATATAATATGTTGGGAAGTCTCCAAAGCCCCTGATCTCATCACCCATCTTCTCTAAAATCTCTCTGAATCGAGATATATTCTCAAGAGTTATTTTTAGGGCATCATCATATTCGCCCATAATTTTCTCAGACTTATCCCTTGAGAATGGGGCCGCAACACCCCCCGGAACAATCCAGTCGCTCGAGTGTATCCTCTTTCCTGCCAAATACTCAATTATTTTTTGTCCAAAGGCCCTAAGCTTTATTCCCTGCTTAGCTATCTCCGGATACTTTTCCATCAATCCGAAAATATTCCTTTTTGATGGCTCGGAATCCATGCCTAGTAGGAAATCCGGTGAGGAGAGGAAGAAGA